>JADFNQ010000219.1 GCA_022563285.1 Chloroflexota bacterium
CCGCGCCAGCCCGGCGCTTGTGGAGCACCTGAAGGTTGACTACTACGGCACACCCACCCCCCTCAACCAGCTCGCCACCATCAGCACCCCGGAGGCCCGCCTCATCGTCGTTCAGCCCTGGGACAGGGGCTCCATCGGCGCCGTGGAAAAGGCCATCCTCAAATCGGACATCGGCCTAAACCCCAGCAACGACGGCACCGTGATCCGGCTCGCCATCCCCCAGCTCACCGAGGAGCGCCGGCGCGACATCGCCAAGCAGGTGCGGAAGCGCGTCGAGGACGCCCGGGTGGCGGTGCGCAACATCCGCCGCGACTGCCATGACAATATCCGCCGCCTGGAGCACGAGCACGAGATCTCCCAGGACGATCTGCACCGCGCCGAAACCGACCTCCAGAAACTCACCGACGACCACGTCAAGGAGATCGACAAAGTGGGCCACGAGAAGGAGGAGGAAGTTCTCGCCGTCTAAAGCTCCCGCTAGCAACCGTTCCCCGGTGTAAGCGTTCTACACTGGTGAGGATCACTATGGCCATCGCCGTCCGTGCCCCCAAGAAGGCCTCGCCCCCTCCCCCACTCCACCTCTCCCCGGTGCCGGAGCACGTCGGCATCATCATGGACGGCAACGGCCGCTGGGCCTCCCGTCACGGCCTCGTCCGCCTGGCCGGCCACCGCGCCGGCACTGAGAACCTTCGCCGCGTTATCGAGCGCTTCGCCGATTACGGCGTCCGCTGTCTCACCCTCTACGCCTTCTCCACCGAGAACTGGACCCGCCCCAAGCGCGAGATTCGCGGCCTGATGTCCATCCTCTACCACTACCTCAAGCGCGAGACTAAGCACCTGCACGAAAACGGCATACGCCTTCTCCACCTGGGCAACCTGGACTCCCTCAACCCCAAGCTCCAGCAACTGATCCTGGACGCCATCGACCTCACCAAGCACAACCAGCGCATGACCCTCTGCATCGCCTTCAACTACGGGGGCCGGGCTGAGATCCTGGAGGCGGTCCGCCGCATCGTCAGCGCAGGGGTGGAGCCGCACGAGATAGACGACGCCCTGTTCACCCGCTATCTGCACACCGCCAATCTCCCCGACCCGGACCTCATCATCCGCACCGCCGGCGAGATGCGCCTGTCCAACTTCCTCCTCTGGCAGGGCGCCTACGCCGAATTCGTGTCTACACCGGTCTACTGGCCGGACTTCGATATCCACGACATCGACGAGGCCCTACTCGCCTACAGCCAGCGCAAGCGCCGCTTTGGCGGCCTCCTGCCTGCCGAAGTCGATTATCCTACACCGGCTAGCGGAAAGAACGGCGCCCGCCCCAACGGCCGGCGCCCTCCGGGGCGTAACAACAGCCATCGCTGATGCTCCGCCAGCGGGTCGCCGTCGCCATCGTCGGCATACCCGTAACCATCGGACTCACACTTCTCGGCGGGCCCCTGTTCACCATCGCCGCGGGCTTCGTCTTCGCCGTCGCCGCCCTGGAATACTACGCCGTCACTGACCCGGCGTCCACGGCCGGGTCACGCCGCCTCTTCGATCCGCGCCTGCTCGGCCTCATCGGCGCCGCCGGCGTCGCCCTTCTCGTCGCCGCCGCCGACAACGGCTTCGACTGGTGGACGCGCGCCCTCGCCCTCATCGTCGTCCTCCCCTTCCTCCCCCTCATCCTCTGGGGCGACCCCCAGACCGGCCACCGCGACTGGCTCTGGGTCATCGGCGGCCTCATGTACGTCGGCTTCCTGGGCTCCCACCTCGTCCTCCTGCGCGACGCCGACAACGGCCGCGACTGGGTCCTGCTGGCGCTGTTCGCCACCTTCGCCACGGATACCGCCGCCTACTTCATCGGCCGAGCGGTGGGCCGCACCAAGATCACCCCCTCCATCAGCCCCGGCAAGACGCTGGAGGGCTCCCTGGGCGGCTTCGCGGCCGGGCTCGGCACCGTCCTCATCCTCAACTGGGCCCTCGACGCCGGCGCCGGCGCCGAGATCATCCCCCTCGCCTTCCTCCTCCCCGCCGTCGCTGAGTTCGGTGACCTCGCCGAGTCGCTGATCAAGCGCGGCGCCGGCGTGAAGGACGCCTCCCAGGTCGTTCCCGGCCACGGCGGCCTCCTGGACCGGCTGGACAGCCTCCTGTTCACCATCCCTCTGGTATACTACTATCTGACATGGATAATCCTGTGACGGGCCGCCGGCAGGGCCTCGTCGTCCTCGGCTCCACGGGCTCCATCGGCCTCCAGACGCTGGACGTAGTCCGCTCTCTCCCCGGCCGATTCAACCTAATCGGCCTCGCCGCCGGGGGGAACGTCACCCTCCTGGAGGAGCAGTCCCGGGAGTTTCGTCCCCGCCTCATTAGCTGCGACCGCGAGGGCGAGTACCTGCGCAGCCGCGTCTCCGCCAACTGGGCCGCTATGGAAGAGATGGCCGCCCACCCGGACACGGACGTGGTCGTAGTCGCCACCGCCGGCGCCACCGGCCTGAGCCCCACGCTGGCCGCCCTGCGCGCCGGCAAGATCGTCGCCCTGGCCAACAAGGAGGTGCTGGTCATGGCCGGCCAGCTCCTGACCGCGGAGGCCAAGCGCCACAAGGCAGAGC
>JADFNQ010000030.1 GCA_022563285.1 Chloroflexota bacterium
CATCACCCTTCCGCTCGCCATACTGGCGGAGGCCGCCATCAGCTTCCTCGGCGTCGGCGTGCCCGTGCCCACCCCTTCCTGGGGCGCCGACCTCACCGGACCAAACCGTGAGAGCGCCCTCTCCGGCAGCTGGTGGCCGGTGTTCTTCCCCGGCCTCGCCCTGAGCCTGGTCGTGCTCGGCTTCAACATGCTGGGCGATGCCTTCCGCGATATTTCGGATCCGCGCCTCCGCGGCGCCCTGGGCGCTGGCGGCGAAAAGGGCGGCACCGGGCTGTAGCCCGGCCCGGCCTATCGTTCCCGCAGGAACTCCTCGATCCGTCTCCGCAGCCCGTCCCGCGCCGCCCGGAAGGCGTCCAGCCCGGGCACGCCCCTCGCCTCCGCGTCCGCCGGGTCTTCCCCGTCCCAATGGATACGCTCTCCGCCGCCGGGAAACACCGGCCAGCGCTTACTAAGAGGCAGACTGGCGCCTTGTTATAATTTGCAGTGACCGCGCATATCTCGCGCAAGTAAGGAGGATGGGCAAGGGGATGCAAAATGCATTCCGCTTCGGTTATAGCCTGGCTGTGGCTATTCTGTTCGTGCTGTTCGTCATTCTGGGCATCCGGACGTTCTACGACGAGCCCGAGGGGCCAGAGCACCCGGAGGAGCGGTTCGGCTTCGAGCCGTTCCCGGCCGGGCCGATCTTCTGCGAGCCGGACGGTCGCTGCTTTAACGATAGGACTGGGGAGGAGTTGACCGAAGAGGAAGCACGCCAAGCGCGCCAGGAGCAGATTGAGAGGGAGGAGGAGTCCCAGCGGGAGTTCGAGGAGTTTGAGAAGGAGCGGCAGGCGTTCATATCTGATGAGCGGGCGCCCTACCATCGGAACGTGTTCATCGTGGCCCAACTGCTGGGTGTAGCGGCGATTGCCGTGGGGCTGTACCTTTTCCGGCGCGTCGAGGGGATACCGTTGGGGCTGCTGTTGGGCGGCCTGGGAGTCGTGATCTTCGGCTGGGCTCAGGCCGTCGAGGACTTCGGGGAGATAGGGATGGCCCCGCTGTTCGTGACTGTGACGATCGGCCTGGCGATCGTTCTGGCGGCGGGATACCAGTTTCTGCGGCTTGCCGCCCCCGGCGCCAAGGATGGCTAGGGCGGTCTCAGGCTGTGTGTTATCTCCTTGACCCCTTTTGGAGCCCCATGCTAGACTTCCGTTGCGGCCCCGTCCGGCGCGGGGCTTTCTTCTCGCACGCGTGGTGGGCGTCGCCTAGTGGTCTAAGGCGCCAGGTTGTGGCCCTGGAGATCGAGGGTTCGAATCCCTCCGTCCACCCCAACCCCCCTTCCCCCATTCGCCGCGCCTTACTATGTTAGCTGGTTGATCAGCAGCGCTCCCAGGCCCAGCAGGAACAGGAAGCCCAGCACGTCCGTGAACGCCGTAAGGAAGATGCCGGAGGCGATCGCCGGGTCCAGCTTCAGGGCGCGCAGACCGAGAGGGATCACCGCCCCGAACAGTCCCGCCGCCAGCATGTTGAGCAGGAGCGCCAGGCCTACCACTAGCCCCCACCACGGCTCCCCCTGCCAGGCCCAGGCCACGGCGCCGATGAGAGCGCCGAAGATCAGCCCCTTCATGAACCCGATCGACACCTCCTTCACCAGCACCCGCCTCGCGTCCTCCGGCTGGATCTCCCCCAGCGCCAGGCCTCGGATGACTATCGTGATGCTCTGAATCCCTGAGTTGCCTCCCTGGCCGGCTACCACCGGCATGAATACCGCCAGCGCCGCCGCCTTGGCGATCGTGTCCTCAAACACCGCCACCATAGCGGCCGCCAGGAAGGCGCCCACCAGGTTTATCCCCAGCCAGGGTATGCGGCGCCGCGCCGACACCATGATCGGCGCGTACACGCTATCGTCCGAGGGCAGCCCCACCATACGGTACATATCCTCGGTAGCCTCCTCGCTCGCCACCTCCATCGCATCGTCGGCGGTGACGATCCCCTTCAGCACCCGGTCCTCGTCCACTACCGGCAGCGCCCGCAGCCGGTAGTGCTGGATCAGCCGGGCCACCTCCTCCTGGTCCGTCCCCGGCTCCACCGTAATCGCGTCCTTCGTCATCACCTCCACGATGGGGGTATCTGGCGCCGAGATCATCAGCTCGCGAAGGTTGACCACGCCCTGCAGGTGGTTCGCGGCGTCAAGCACGTACAGGTAGTACGCCTCGTCCGCCAGCGGCTTGCGCAGTCGCATAAACGTGATCGCGTGCTGCACGGTCATCTCCGGGTGCAGCGCCACGTAGCCGCGGGTCATCAATCCGCCCGCGCTCTCGTCGGCGTGCCCCAGGAGCGGCGATATCTCCGGGGCGGTGGTCATGGCGGAGAGCACACGGGCCGCGTCCGAGGGAGGCAGGCTGCGTAGAACATCCGCCGCCACATCGTGGCTCGTGCGGTCCAGCACGAGGGCCAGGGTGGCTCTCGGCATACGCGCCGTTACCACTTCACGGGCCTCCTCCTTCAGGTAGTCCAGGAGCTCCGACATCTGCTCGGTGGAGAGGACCGAAAGGAACGCCTCCTGCAGCTCGGGCTCGAGCCGCTCATAGAGGTCGGCGCGGTCGGCCGGGTGAATGGAGGCGATGGCCTTTGCGGCCTCCTCCACGTCGCTGCCGCGGAGCGCCTCTTCGATCCTCTGCGTCAGTTCAGCGGTGTCTTGCTCCGTAGCCATATCTCACCTGCGTGGGGCCTCGTTCATTAGAGCACAGCCCCCCGCTGTGTCACAACGCGCCAGGGGCCGTCCGCGTTTGCCGCTCTCTTAAGGGCGATGCTACACTGAAACCTGCCTGCCGGCAGGCAGGTCGGCAGCGCCCCCGTAGCTCAATTGGATAGAGCGCCTGGCTTCGGACCAGGAGGTTGTGGGTTCGAGTCCTGCCGGGGGCGCCAACCTTTCGGCTCTGCCGCGTTGATACTCAGAGGGCGCGCCGGCCGACCGATCTCAGCGGGGCGGTCAGCGTTGGGGCCAGCGGCGCGCCCGAACCAGCTCCACCGGCGATGTCTTTCCGATCAGCTCCACCACGGTCCGCGATCCTCGCCGATTATAGATCAGGTCCACCGTCCCTTCGCCCACGCGCACGCCAGACAGACGCACGGAGTCCAGCCAGAACGGTAGCCGGGGCCGCACAACGTACAGCCTACCGTGGGGGGCATCCGGCACCAGGCCCAGGATCGACGTCAGCAGGGAGGGCAGCGCCGCCGCCGAGAACGCTTGAGGCCGGCAGGCGACCGGATAGGGTACGGGCGCGTGGTGCGCGGACCGGGGAGAGCCGCTGAACAGCTCCGGCAGGCGGTAGTAGGGGAACGTGTAGGCGGCGTCGCACATGGCAGTGGCGATCTCGTTAAGATCCCCCTCCGCCCCGTAGCGTTTGAATCCGGCCATGATCAGGGCGTTGTCATGCGGCCAGATCGTCCCCAGGTGGTAGCCCATGGGGTTGTAGCGCCGGGCGCTGCTGCTTATCGTTCGTATCCCCCAGCCACTGAACATGTCGGGTCGCTTTATCCGGTCGATCTGGCGCCGTGCTCTCGCCTGTGTGGGCACTCCGCTCCACTGGAGCTGCCCCGCGTTGGACGTGACGACCCGCGCGGGCCGCTTGTCAGCGTCCAGGGCAAGAGCGTAGTACCCCTCGGGCATCCAGAAGTCGGCGTTGATCCGCCTGCGCAAGCTGGCGGCCTCCTCCCTGAGCCGTTGTGCACGCTCTGGATCACCCAGCCCCTCGTACACGTCGGCGATCTTCTGCTTGGCGGCGTACATATAGCCCTGCACCTCCACCATGGCGATAGGCGGCCTGAGCAGATTTCCGTCCTCGTCTACAATGCTGTCCCAGGAGTCTTTCCAGCCCTGGTTGTCCAGGCCGCGGGGCGCCTTCTTCATGTATTTCAGGTAGCCATCGCCGTCCGGGTCGCCGTAGCGCTCCATCCAGACCAGGGCCGCGTTAATTGCGGGTTGCAGCTCCTGCATCAGCTCCAAATCACCCGTCCAGCGGTAGTACTCCGCTGCCAGGAGCACAAACAACGGCGTGGAGTCGACGCTGCCGTAGTAGCGGCCGAAGATCACCTCCCCCGTGTTCGCCATCTCGCTCTGACGGACCTCGTGCACGATCTTCCCGGGTTCCTCCTCACGCGCTGGGTCCACCACCTTGCCCTGAAAGCGTGTCAGGCAGCGAAGGACATCCCGCGCCAGCTGGGGCTTAAGCGCTAGCGTCATCATCGCTGCCAGAGCCGAGTCCCGACCAAACAGGGTATCGTACCAGGGGACGCCTGCGGAGATGTAGCTGAGGTCCGGTCCCCGTTCGGTCCAGAGCATCCGTAGGTCCGCGATGGAGCGGTCCAGGGCGGCGTTGAACAGTTCGTTGCTGGTGAGCACCTGAGCGCTGGACTCCTTCCAGCGGCTATGGCTCTCCCTCAAGGACAGTATGGACTGGCGGGTTGAGCCCGTCCCCGTGCCCGCTGTTCGGTCCACTGCTATCGCGACACCGATCTCCTCGGCCTTTCCCGGTTCGATGTTCAGGTGGAATACAGCCCTGTGGCGGTCCAGGAGGTCCGGCTTACGCCGGAACTGTAATCTGACCTCTCTTGCTACGTCGTCAAGGCCGCGGTAGGCGAAGGTGACGGCATCTGGATGGAGGCGGGGCGTCAGAAGCCGCCCCCTCCGCTTGCAGCGGATTCCGCGTAGCTCGAACAGGTCCGCGAAATCCGCGTCGAACTCGTACTGTAGCGTGAGCGTCAGGGGGAGAAGAGCAAAGTTGGTGAGCCGCACGCTCTCCAGGAACCCTTGGTCCAGGACACGCTGGCGTCGGATCTCCAGGCTACCGTGGGGCAACGTCTCTCCGCGCTCGTTGATGAGCTCGGGGTTGGTCATCACCTGCTCCTCGCCGAAGCCCATCTCGGCGGTGGAGAGGAGGACGATCGGCTCTACGCCGATGAGGGAGACGTCCCAGCCCGAGAGGTAGCGGGTGTCGTTGTGATAGAGGCCAAAGCCGCTATCGTTGTTCAGCGGGATGCCACCGTCCGCGTCCGTGAGAAGAAACAGGCCGTCCTCTCGGATGATGAGGGCGTCCCGAATGTCCGCGATGACCCGCGGCTCCCCTTCAGGGAGCATCCGCCAGGTGACCCCCTGGGTGCCCCGGGTCGGCGTTCGACTCTTAGCCACGGAAGACCCTATGTATCGGCTCGGGGTCTTGCGTCGCTAGGGATGAAGCCTGTCAAGCAGTGGTCCACTCACGGAGTGAGTAATGCATCACTTCACGCGGGAATACTACCCAGGCGGCCCTATACAAGTCAAGCTCCGGCCCTGCCCTGGGGCAGTTGTCGGCGTCCCGATGATTGATAAACATCCGCTTTCGGGCCTGTCAATACTGAAATGTGCGTAGCCCGCGGGTCCCGGGGGCTGGGTTGGAGTGGAGCTACAAGACCCAATGGACTTGAGCCGGCGTGTCAGATTCCTGTCCGGCAGCCGAGGGGAGTAACATAACGTCCTTTTATGCTAGAATAGTGGGCGTAACCCGCCCCCCCAAGAGAGAGCCGCCCCATGCGAATCCTGCAGATCGCTCCCCTGTGGGAGAGAGTTCCCCCGCTAGGTTACGGTGGCACCGAGGCCGTGGTCAGCCTGCTGACCGACGCCCTGGTGCAGGCCGGACACGAAGTGGTCCTACGGGCCTCGGGGGATTCCCTCACCCTGGCTGAGCTGCGCTCCGTCTACCCCCGCAGCCTGCGCACGGCGAAGGAGGTCAAGGACGGAACGCCACCCTGGACGCCCTATGACTCGGTGCACGCGGCCGAGGCCGTCGCTGACGCCGGGGAGTTCGACATCGTCCACAACCACGCCGGGGAGCCAGTGATAGCCCTGGCCGGCCTCGCGGAAGCGCCGATGCTGACCACCATGCACTGTCTCATCACACCGGACACAAAGATCGTCTGGGATCACTACCGGGGCTATTACAACACCATCAGTGGCGCGCAGATAAACACCGTGCCGCCCCTGGAGAGACCGCGGCACGCTGGCGTGGTATACAACGCCATAGACGTGGCCAGCTTCCCCTTCTCCACAGAGAAGGACGACTATCTACTCTTCCTGAACAGGATCCATCCCGTCAAGGGTACCCACCTTGCGATTGAGGTAGCACGCCGGGCGGGCCGGAAGCTGATTATCGCCGGGAAGGTAGACCGCGATGGCCGTGAGTACTACGAGACTGCGGTCAGGCCGCTGGTGGACGGGCGCGATGTGGTGTTCCTCGGAGAGGCCGACCATCGCCTCAAGAGGGAGCTGTACGCAGCGGCGGCCTGTGTGCTGATGCCCATCTGCTGGGAGGAGCCGTTCGGGCTCGTGATGGTGGAGGCGATGGCCTGCGGGACGCCGGTGATCGCCTTCAACCGCGGGGCAGCGCCGGAGCTTATCGTGGACGGTGAGACCGGCTTTCTGGTTGAGGACGTAGAATCAATGATGGAGGCGCTAGGGAGGATCGACACGATCGTGCCGGACCGTTGCCGCCAGCACGTCCAGGCCAACTTTGATGTTCCCGTGATGGTGGAAGGCTACCTGCGGCTGTACCGCGAGATCGCGGGCGCTCATGTACCCCTCGGGCAAGCGCCACCGGTCGCCCCGGTTCCAGCGTTCTACGCGAAAGAACTGAGACCGCAGGAACTGCCGCCCGTAAAGGAGGCGGTGATAGATGAAGATCCTGCATCTCGCTGACGATTCCGTGAACCCGCTGGCGCGGGAGGAGGAGCTCCTCCTCGCCCTCCAAGCGGCGGGAGCGTGTAGCTGTCAGCAACTGCGCTTGACCATCGCCGGCCGCAGGCTGTTCCTGGATGGCTTCGTGGAGAGCCTGGACCAGAAGCTCCGGGCGGAGCAGGCCTGCCGGGAGCTCGCTCCGGAAACCATGGTCGTGAACCGACTGCGGGTGGGCAGCTCATAAGGAGCCCCTATCCACGCCGGCACCCGGGCTCCAGCCCTAGCGCTCGCCCGCCCTCTCAGAAGACGTAGCCCAGTCCCGAAGCCAGGAACCAGCCCCCGAGCCCCAGCAGGAACAGACCGCAGGCTAGCAGCACGCCCCGGTAGGCCCAGCGGCTCATGATGCGGCTATGAGCCGAGTGTCGCACCGGAGACTGAGCGCGGTCAACTGATGGCACTCCTGACTCGCTCTCCTCTATACTAGACTTGCCTTGCTGAGGCCGATGAAAGGTCGCCTCAGGATGAAAATATGCAAGATTCCCCTCCCATACTCGAGGTCGAGAACGTCACCAAAGCGTTTGACGGCGTCCGTGCCGTAAACAGTTGCACCCTGTCCGTAGAGCGAGCCACCATCACCGGCCTCATCGGCCCCAACGGCGCCGGCAAGACAACCCTCTTCAACCTAATCACCGGCTTCCTCAAGCCCAGTTCCGGCCGCATCCTGTTTCGGCGCGATCAGGACGATGGAGCTCCCCCCCAGCGCATCGATGGGCTGCCCCCCCACCGCATATTCCATCGCGGCATCGTACGCACGTTCCAGATCCCTCGCGAGCTTAAGACCATGACCGTGCTGGAGAACCTCATGCTTGTGCCCGCCGGTCAGGCCGGTGAGCAGATCTGGAACCCCTGGCTGTTCAGCGCCCGCGTCTCCCGACAGGAGCACCAGATATATGACAAGGCCCTGGAGGTCCTGCAGTTCGTCGACCTCGCCCACCTGCGCGACGAGTACGCCGCCAACCTCTCCGGTGGCCAGAAAAAGCTGCTGGAGCTGGCCCGAACCCTGATGTGCGACCCCAGCATGATCCTCCTGGACGAACCGGGGGCGGGCGTGAACCGCGTCCTCATGCGCAAGCTGGTGGAGAACATCGAGACCCTATGCAACGAGTTCGGCATCACCTTCTTCGTCATCGAGCACGATATGGACCTGGTCACACGGCTCTGCAACCCGGTCATCGTCATGAGCCAGGGAGAGCTCCTGGCGGAAGGCTCCCCGGAGGAGATCAAGCGGGACGAACGCGTGCTGGAGGCCTATCTGGGTGGGCAGTACCGGTGACCACCGTCCTCCAGGCCCAGGACGTTTTCGCCGGCTACGGCGAGGTGGAGATCCTTCACGGCGTCTCCCTGGCCGTGGGCGAAGGCGAAGTCGTCGCCATCATCGGCCCTAACGGTGCCGGCAAGTCCACCCTCCTCAAGGCGATCTTCGGGCTCGTCTCAATCCACGGCGGCAGCGTCCAGCTTATGGGGCAGGACGTCACCAACTCCGCTCCCGACAGCATAGTTCGGAGCGGCATGTCCTACGTCCCCCAGACCGAGAACGTCTTCCCCAGCCTCACGATCAACGAGAACCTGGAGATGGGCGCCTTTGTCCGCCGCGACGGTCTTCGCGACCGCCTGGAGCGCGTCTACGACCTCTTTCCCGACATCGCCTCCCGCCGCGGTGAGCGCGCCGGCAGGCTCTCCGGCGGCCAGCGCCAGATGCTCGCCCTCGCCCGCGCCCTGATGCTCGACCCCAAGGTCCTCCTCCTGGACGAGCCCTCGGCCAGCCTCTCCCCCAAGATGGTGGACTCTATATTCGATAAGTGCGGCGATATCAACCGCGGCGGCACCGCGATCCTGCTGGTAGAGCAGAACGCAAAGGAGGCGCTGGGCTTCAGCAGCCGCGCCTACGTGATGGCGGTGGGGGAGAACCGGTTCGAGGGCGAATCCCAGAGCATCTTGGACAACGAGGAGGTGGGCAAGCTCTACTTGGGCGCCTGAGCATGGCCATCCTCGAAGCCACATACGGGCGGCTCATCGACCAATTCCGTGGCGTGGGCGACATCTTGGTCGGTGTAGGCCTATGGGTTGTCGCATCGTTCATCGCCATATCGGCCATCACCACGCAAGTGGTGGGACCCACTGTCCTCATAATCCAGGGGCCCTTGCTGCTGGTGGCGGCCACAGGCCTTGTCCTAAGATATGGCGATGCCCTCCGCGGCCGCGGCGACGACCTGATCATCACCGGCCTGTGGGCCAACCTCCTCGTCATCGGTGCCTGGGCTATCCTCACGGAGACTGACGCCTTCGCCGTCGGCGTCGTCACCGGCAGCGTCCTCGCCCTAGGTGCCATCGGTCTCACCCTCATCTACGGCATCCTCAAGTTCGCTCACTTCGCTCACGGCGACTCCATGATGCTCGCCGGCTACATCGCCTTCTTCGCCCTCACCGGCACCGTCGTCGGCGAGAGGACCGATACGCAGCCGTTCGGCTGGGGCCTTGGCGACCTCCCCGGCGCCACGGACCGCCTCAGCATACCGGCATGGCTACTACCGGGATGGCTCGGAGGCGGTGAGGAGTTCTCCTTCGGCTACGGCCTCCTCTTAGCGCTGCTGGCCGCTGCTGTAGTCATGGCGCTGCTGTTCACCGGCCTGGACCGCCTCGTCTACCGCCCCCTGCGACGCCGCCACAGCGGCTTCGTCATCTTCGCCATCGCCTCTCTCGGCATCGCCATCGCCATGCGCAGCCTCATGCTCATCTTCTGGGCCTCCTCCCCCCGCTTCTACGCCCCCGGCATCCGCCCCACCACTGACCTCCCGTTTGACGTCCGCATCGTCACCGACCAGATATTCATCTTCTTCGCCGCCATGCTTCTCGCCCTCTTGGTGTACCTTCTCCTCTTCCGCTCCAAGCTGGGCAAGGCGATGCGGGCCATGTCCGACAACCCGGACTTGGCCCAGGTCTCAGGCATCAACACGGACCAGATAGTGACCTGGACGTGGGTGATTGGCGGCTCCTTGGTGGCCGTGGCCGGAGTCCTGCTGGCTCTCCAGTCCCAGCTCAAGCCGGAGTTGGGGTTTGTCCTCCTCCTTCCCCTGTTCGCGGCCACCATCCTGGGGGGGATCGGCAGCCCTCAGGGTGCCTTCGTCGGCGCCATGATCGTCGGCATTAGTCAGGAAGTTTTTGCCGCCGTCGGCCCGGACATCGGCATCTCCTCTGGTTACAAGTTCTCCGTAGCCTTCATCATCCTAATCATCATCCTGCTGCTGCGCCCCCGCGGCCTGTTCGGAGCGAAGGTGT
>JADFNQ010000220.1 GCA_022563285.1 Chloroflexota bacterium
TCGCATCCGTGAGAACATATCGACGAACCCGGATGCGCCCTTCGCTGAGGTGGTGAACGTCAGCCTTACTGAGACGCTGGCGCGCTCCCTCAACACGTCTGTCACGTTGCTTTTCACCATCGGGGCTCTCCTGCTCCTGGGGGGCTCAACTATCCAAAACTTCCTGCTTGTGCTTTTTATAGGGGTGATTGCGGGCACCTACAGCTCCATCTTCATCGCCAGCCAGATCCTCGTCTCCTGGGAGGAAGGCGACCTGTCCAGTCTGTGGCGCCGCCTGCTTCCGTGGAGGGCTGTCCCGGCGCCGGAGACGTAGCATGCCGGTCGATTTCCTGGGCCGTGAGATTGAAGTACGGCTGAGCGAGGATGAGGCGGCGGCGCCCCTGGCCTTCCGTCTGGGCTCGCGCGAGTACAAGATCGCTGAGCAGCTTACCACCTGGGAGGACCGTGGCTTCGGCAACCTCCAGCGCGGCCGCGACTGGCGGCAACAGCAGCAGCGGCGGTACTACCGGGTGCGGACCGAGGAGGGGGAGGTGTACGAGCTGTACGCCGACTGGTCTCCGGCGCGGCGCCGCCGTAAGGGGAGCGCGCACGGCGCCCGCTGGTACCTGCACCGTCGCCTGAGCTCCGCGCCCGCTGAGGAGAAGGGCGCAGGAGAGAAGGAGCCGGAACCACCTAGCGGCTGAGGCCGCTCCTCAGCACCCGCTCATCTCCAACGCGGCGCGTGACACGCTGCTGATCCATCCGCTCCAGCAGCGCCTGGGCGTACTTGCGGCTGGTGCCCAGCAGGTCGCGCACCTGGGCCAGCGTCACCGTCTGCCGCTCCTTGAGGTGGGCCACCACCCGCTCCACCATCTCACCGTAGGCCTCCGCGGCGAACACGATCCCCTCATCCACCCACACGATGTCGCCGCGGTCCTCCAGGTAGGTGAGCAGGTCGTCCTCATCCTCCGGCGCGGGTGGTGAGAACGGCTGAGCGCGCAGAGCGGCGAGGAGCTTCTGCGCGCGCTCCTGCTGGGCGGCGTCTGGACGGGGCTCGTGCTCCGGGTGGGAGACGGAGTCAGCGGCTTCCTTGACGTCTCCGCGGCGGGCCCAGAGCGCCACCATCTGGTCGAAGGAGCGGCTGTCCAGGCGCAGGCGGCTGCGCAGCTCCTCTCGGGGCATGCCGCGGCGCAGGGGGAACTGGCGGTGGTAGTCCGCGAGTGCGCCCTGCATGCGCTCCGTCAGGGCCGCGAACCCCTCCGCTGAGAACAGGAGCGTCCCTTCAGCCAGCGAGCGCTCGTCCAGGGCTAGGAGCTCGCCGGAGGCGGTGGCCGCCTCCACCGTCTCCCGGACCTCCGCCGCGGCCAGATCAAGGCCGTCGGCCAGGTCCCGCAGGGCTACGGGCTCCGCGGCTGCTACCGCCATCAGCACTGCCTCTCGGGGGGACCCCCGCTCCATCGCCTCCAGCTTATCGATCGTCGGGGCGTGAAAGCGGCGATGCCGCCGTGCCTGCGTATCGACGATGCGGCCCCCGCCCAGCGTGTCGTTAGGATCGCGGATGACGAAGCGGTCCCCGTACACCGCGGCGACCGGCCGGACGAGGCGGATCTGGGCCCAGGCCGCCTCCCCTGGGGGCACCTCGTCCCGGTCCAGCAGGAGCAGCCGTCCCTCTACCTCTGCGGAGCCGGTGTGGAAGGTGACGGTGATATTGTGTCGCAGTGGCCGTCTCAGGTAGGTAACGGCGCGCAGGCGTACGTCCAGCACGCTGGCGGGGCGCAACCAGCCCGGCGCAGCCACGACCATCCCCCGCTCCAGCTTCTCCACGGCCAGGCCAGTCAGGTTCACTGCCGTGCGACGGCCCGGCGGCGCGTGCTGAACCTTCTGCCCGTGCGTCTGGAGTCCCCGTATGCGCGAGCGCAGGCCCGCCGGCTGCACCTCCACCTCCTGGCCCACGCTGAGCGACCCCGCGATCAGCGTCCCGGTGACGACTGTGCCGAAGCCGGCGATCGTGAAGGCGCGGTCGATGGGGAGGCGGGGTCGGCCGATGTCACGCTTGGGCGGCGTCTTGGCCAGCTCCGATTGCAGGGTCGCCAGCAGGTCGTCCAGCCCCTGGCGGGTGACCGCTGAGCAGAGCACCGTGGGCGCCCCCGCCAGGGTCGTGCCCCGCAGAACCTCCTCGGCGTCCGCGGCCGCCAGCTCCGCGAACTCCGGCTCCACCAGGTCGGTCTTAGTCACCGCCACGACCCCATGATCGATGCCCAGGAGGTCGATGATCGCTAGGTGCTCTCGCGTCTGCGGCATCACCCCCTCGTCGGCGGCGATGACCAGCAGCGCCAGGTCGATGCCGCCGACGCCGGCCAGCATGTTCTTGATGAACCGCTCGTGGCCGGGCACGTCCACGATGCTCACCTCCTCCCCGTTGGGCAGGGTGAGCCAGGCGAACCCCAGGTCGATGGTGAGGCCGCGCTCCTTCTCCTCGCGCAGCCGGTCCGGGTCGATCCCGGTGAGCGCCTGGACGAGCGCCGACTTGCCGTGGTCTACGTGCCCAGCGGTGCCGATGACGTACATGGCGATTCGATTCTAGCACCGCCGCCCT
>JADFNQ010000031.1 GCA_022563285.1 Chloroflexota bacterium
CGTCTTTATGGGCCCCACCAGCTCCTTGACGGCGGCCGCCGCCTTGCGCAGCCCCTCCATCTCCTCGTCCGCCAGCGGCGGCTCCAGGATCTGCTCGATGCCGCCGGCGCCGAGCTTCACCGGCACGCCCACGAAGGCGTCCTGGATGCCGTATTCGCCCTGGAGGTAGGCGCAGCAAGGGAGGATGCGCTTCTCGTCCAGGAGGATGGACTCCACCATCTCCACCGTGGCCGCCGCGGGGGCGTAGAAGGCGGAGCCCGTCTTGAGGAGGGACACCACCTCCGCGCCGCCGTTGCGGGCCCGCTGCACCACCGCCTCCACACGCTCCTTGGGCAGGAGCGTTGTGAGGGGCACGCCGCCCACCATCGCGTTGCTGACGATGGGCACCATCGTCGCCTCAGTGTGTCCGCCGTAGACGAAGGCGTGCACGTCCTGCACGGAGGCGCCCGTCTCCCAGGCGATGAACGTGCGGTAGCGGGAGGAGTCCAGCATCCCGCCCTGGCCGATGACGCGGGCCTTGGGCAGCCCTGTGGTCTCCAGCGTCACGTGGCACATGGCGTCCATCGGGTTGGCGAAGATGATCAGGGCGGCGTCCGGCGACTGCTTGACGGCGGCGGAGGCGACATCGCGGACGATGCCGGCGTTGATGTTCAGCAGCTCCTCGCGGGTCATCCCCGGCTTGCGGGGCACGCCGGAGGTGATAACCACGACGTCCGAGCCGGCGGTGTCGTTCCAGTCGTTCGTGCCGGTGACGCGGCCGTTGAACCCGGCCACGGCGGCCGACTGTGAAAGGTCCAACGCCTTGCCCTGGGGCAGGCCCTCGATGATATCGTGCAGGACGACGTCGATATATCCGGTCTCTGCCAGACGCTGGGCCATGGTGCCGCCGGTCATGCCGGCGCCGACGACGGTCACTTTACGGCGCATGGGACACCTCCTTGTTCTCTCCCCCGCGGACTGAAGTCCGCGGCTCCCCGCTGTAAGGCGAGCCGCGAACCTCGGTGCGCGGTGAAAATCCCTAGTCCATGTGGTGCAGCTTCTCGATAACCGCGTCGGCGACCTGGGAGGTGCCGACTGCGGTGGGGTCGTCGCGCGAAGGCTTCATGTCGTAGGTGACGTTCTTGCCCTCGGCGATGACGGTGGCGATGGCCGCCTCCAGCCGGTCGCCGGCCCGCTCCTCACCGATGTGGCGCAGCATCATCATGCCGGAGAGCATCATCCCCATGGGGTTGACCTTGTTCATGCCGGTGTACTTGGGGGCGCTGCCGTGCACCGGCTCGAACACGGCGAGCTCATCGCCGAGGTTGGCGCCGGGAGCGATCCCCAGGCCGCCGACGAGCCCGGCGCAGAGATCGGACAGTATGTCGCCGTAGAGGTTGGGGAGGACCAGGACGTCATACAGCTCCGGTTTCTGCACCAGCTGCATCGTCATGTTGTCCACCAGGAACTCCTCGTAGGGGATCTCCGGGTAGTCCTTCGCTACCTTGCGGGCGACGGCGAAGAAGAGGCCGTCGGTGAACTTCATGATGTTGTCCTTGGCCACGGCGGTCACCTTCTGGCGTCCAAACCGGCGGGCGTACTCGAAGGCGAAGCGGACGACGCGCTCGCTTCCGTACTCGGAGATCACCTTGAGCGAGAGGCCGGCGTCCTCGCGGATCGGGCCCAGCCCGGCGGCGTCCGTGATATCGGATATCTGGGCGATCGACGGGTCGCCCTGCTCGAACTCCACCCCCGCGTACAGGTCCTCATGGTTCTCCCGCACTATCACCAGGTCCACCTCATCGTAGCGGGAGCGGACGCCGGGGTAATACTTGGCCGGGCGCAGGCAGGCGTAGAGGTCCAGCATCTTGCGCAGGGCCACGTTGACGGAGCGGAAGCCGCCGCCGCGAGGCGTGGTTATGGGGCCCTTGATAGCGACCTTGTTGTTGCGGATGGAATCCAGAACGTCGTCTGGGAGTACGGAGCCGTATTTCTCGGCGGCGTCGATGCCGGCCTCCCTGACGTCCCAATCGAATTTGACGCCGGTGGCCTCCAGGACGCGGACGGTGGCTTCACTGATCTCTGGGCCGGTGCCATCGCCCGGTATCAGGGTGATGCTATGGGGCATGCGGTGTTCTTTCGCTAGCCGGGGTGGCCGCGCCTATGATAGCAAACGCGCGGCTGTATACGATAGGGACGGCTGGCCGCGAAGCGGGAACGTCTAACGCCGATTTAGCCCGCGTGGGCCTTCACGTGGTTCAGGAGGCCGCCCTCCAGCAGCACCTCTACCTGCCGCTCGCTGAGGTTGTGCCGGGCCGTGAACTCGTAGGCCTGCGTGGCATTGCGGACGGTCACCTCGCCACCGCGGACGGCGTCCCGCACGTCCGGCATCTCCAGCACGTCGCCCACGTTGATGCGGTCGTAGTCCGCCTCATCGGCGAAGATGAGGGGCAGGATGCCGAAGTTCACCAGGTTGGTGTGGTGCATACGGGCGTAGGTCTTGGCCAGCACGGCCTTGACGCCCAGGTACATCGGGGCCAGCGCTGCGTGCTCGCGGCTGGAGCCCTGCCCGTAGTTGGACCCGCCGACGATGATGCTGGCGCCCGCTTCCTTCGCCTTGGCCGGGAACTCCGGGTCTAGGTAGTGGAAGACGTACTCGGAGATGGCGGGGATGTTGGAGCGCAGGGGAAGGATCTTGGAGCCCGCGGGAAGGATGTGGTCGGTGCTGACGTTGTCTTCCAGCTTGATAAGGACGGGCGCCTTGATCGTCTGCGCCAGCGGCTCGGCCAGGGGCAGCGGCTTGATGTTGGGGCCGCGGGCCACCTCCAGGCTGTCGCCGTTCTCGGGCGGCGGGATGATGAGGTCGTCGTCGATGGTGAACTCTTCCGGGGTCTCCAGCGGGGGCGGCGACCCGTGCTTGCGGGGGTCCGTTATCTCGCCGGTGAGGGCGGAGACCGCGGCCACCTCCGGGCTGGCCAGGTACACCTTGTCGTCCGCGGTGCCGGAGCGGCCGGGGAAGTTGCGGTTGAACGTGCGCAGGGAGGCCGCGTCCGAGGGCGGCGCTTGGCCCATGCCGATGCAGGGGCCGCAGGCGGACTCCAGGATGCGGGCGCCGGACTCGATGAGGTCGGCCAGAGCGCCGCTGCGGGCGATCATGGTGAACACCTGCCGCGAGCCGGGGGTGACGGTCATGCTGATGTCGGGGCTTACCTTTCGCCCCTTGAGCACTGCCGCGCTCACCGATAGGTCGTGGTAGGAGGAGTTTGTGCAGGAGCCGATGCACACCTGGGCCAGCTTGGTGCCGGCCACCTCCTCGATGGGCACGACGTTGTCCGGGCTCTGGGGCAGGGCCACCATCGGCCCCAGCTTGTCGAGATCGATCTCGACCACCTCGTCGTATTCGGGGTCTGGGTCGGCGCTTGTCGGTCGCCACATCTCCTCCCGCTTCTGGGCGCGGAAGTACTCGCGGGTGCGCTCGTCGGAGGGGAAGATGGAGGTGGTGGCGCCCAGCTCGGCGCCCATGTTGGTGATGGTGCTGCGCTCGGGAACGCTGAGCGAGGCCACGCCCTCGCCGAAGTACTCGAAGATCTTGCCCACGCCGCCCTTTACGGTGAGACGACGCAGCAGCTCGAAGATGATATCCTTGGCCGCCACCCAGGGCTGCAGCCGCCCCTTCAGGTGCACGCCGACGATCTTGGGCGTCGTCAGGTAGTAGGGCCCGCCGCCCATCGCCACCGCCACGTCCAGGCCGCCGGCGCCAATCGCCAGCATGCCCGCGCCGCCGGATGTGGGGGTGTGGCTGTCCGAGCCGAGGAGCAGGTCACCGGGGGAGCTGAAGCGCTCCAGGTGCACCTGGTGGCAGATACCGTTGCCCGGCCGGGAGAAGTAGATGCCGTACTTGGCGGCCGCGGTCTGGAGAAAGCGGTGGTCATCGGCGTTTTCGAAGCCGGTCTGCAGCATGTTGTGGTCGATGTAGGAGACGGAGAGCTTGGTGCGCACCCGGGGGATGCCCAGCGCCTCGAACTGGAGGTAGGCCATCGTACCGGTGGCGTCCTGGGTGAGCGTCTGGTCTGCGCGGACGCTTATCTCGGCGCCCGGCTGCAGCTCGCCGGAGACGAGGTGATCGGCGAGGATCTTACGGGTCAGGTTCTCGCCCAACTCACTCCTTCTAGGGGGCGGTTGGCAGCGCTAGCTGAAGCGCTGAACGTATTCCACCAGGTCAAACTGCTTGTGCTCAGCCTCGAACTGACGGACCGCCTTGCTCAAGCTCGGGCGCTCTTCCTGATAAAAGACGCCCAGGTGCACGTTCTCCTCCGTGAGCGCCAGATCGACGGCGGCCTTCAGGTCATGCCGGTCCCAGCCGGGCGGCAAGTCTTTGATGTGCTCGTCGTAATAATCGTAGGTGTTGAAGAACTCCGCGCAGGGGCTCTGGACGTGGATGAAGGCGAATCCCGGGTGTTCGATCCCCTGGACGATAAGGTCGGTCAGGTCGTTCGGCTTGGCGGAGTAGCCGCGGGCGACGAAGGTGGCGCCGCTGGCGAGGGCGAATAGCACCGGGAGCATCGGCTTGGCAACGACGCCGTAGGGGGTGGACTTTGACTTGTGGCCCATGAGAGACGTGGGCGAGGCTTGGGCCTTGGTGAGGCCGTAGGTCTGGTTGTCCATCATGATGCAGGTGAGGTCCACGTTGCGGGCGGCCGCGTGCGGGAAGTGGCCGGCGCCGATGGACATCAGGTCACCATCGCCGCCCATCACCAAGATGGTAAGGTCAGGGTTGGCGAGCTTCATGCCGGTAGCGATAGGTAGGGTGCGGCCGTGCACCCCGTGCAGGCCGAACGTGCTCATGAAGTACGGCGTCCGGCTGGAGCAGCCGATGCCCGAAGCGACCACAACCTCGTGCCGCTGGAGCTGAAGGGCGGCCAGCGCTTTGTACGTCGCGCTCAATACACCGAAGTCGCCGCAGCCGGGGCACCAGATAGGCTTATCGCCGCTCTTGTACTCCTTAACGGTTAGAACGTCTGCCTCCGGCGCTTGCGCCACTTTAGTGCCATCAGGCATGTACCAGCACCTCCTGGATCTTACTGTGGATCTCGCCTGGCGTGAACGGCAGGCCGCCGATCTTGTTGAACCGTAACGGCGTTATCCCCAGGCTTGCCGCCAGGTGATGGGCGAACTGCCCCTGGTAGTTGACCTCTGGTACCAGGACGCGGTCCACCGAGTTGATAAACTCCCTCAGCCGGCTCTCCGGCAGCGGGTTGAGGACACGCGGGTGCATGGCGGCCACCTTGAGGCCGTCGGCGAGGGCTCGGTCCACCGCCTCACGGATGGAGCCCTGGGTAGCGCCCCAGCCGATGATGCCAAGGTCAGCGTCTTCGGCCCCGTAGCGGGGGCATAGCTCCTCGTTGTCAATGTCAAGGCGAGCCACTTCCAGCTTGTGGAACCGCTTGGCCGTCATCTCTTCGTGAGTCTGGGGAGAGAGGCGGGGGTGGCCTCGCTCGTCGTGCTCCAAGCCGGTGGCTACGTAAGTGTGGATGTCCAGGCCGGGGATGGCCATGGGGGAGACGCCGCTATCGGTGATCTGGTAACGGAGGTAGTCCTCCGGGTTCGTACCGTTGGGCCGGAGCCGCTCCGTGGTGGGGTAGACATCAGTGTCTACTCTTTCGATGGTCTCCGTGCGGTGGGAGAGGGATTGGTCGGAGAGGAGTATGACGGGTATCTGGTACTTTTCCGCCAGGCGGAAGGCCAGGACGCTCACCCGGAAGCAGTTCTGTACTGAGGCGGGGGCCAGGACTATGCGGGGGAAATCGCCGTGGCCGCCGTACAGGGCCTGGAAGAGGTCGCCCTGCTCCAGCTTGGTGGGCATGCCGGTGCTGGGGCCGGAGCGCTGGGCGTCCACAATAACGATCGGTATCTCCGCCATGGAGGCCAGCCCCAGCAGCTCCGTCATCAGGGAGAAGCCGGGCCCGGAGGTGGCCGTCATCGCCTTTGCGCCCGCGTAGGAGGCGCCGATAACTGAGGCGATGGCCGCCATCTCGTCCTCGGCCTGAAGGCAGACGCCCCCGAAGCGCGGGAGCTGGCTGGCCATCGTCTCCAGGATGTCGGAGGCAGGGGTGATCGGGTACCCCGCGAAGTAGCGGCACCCGGCGTGAAGCGCCCCCGCGGTGATGGCGTCGTTGCCGGTCATCACCAGCCGCGCCTTGTGGTCGGCGGTGCCCAGCCAGAACCTGTCTTCCTTCTGTATCTTCTTGGTGTATTCGTAGCCGTGGTGCAGGGCCTGTATGTTCTTCTCCATGAGCTCGGCGCGCCGCTTGTAGCGGGACTTGACCATCTCCTCAAGCGATGCCGGCGGGAGACCGAATAGCCCCGCCATCACTCCCAGGATGAGGACGTTGGTGCCGCGCACGAACTCAAGCTCCTCGCGGGCGATTTTCTGGAAGGGCACGCCGTAGCGGACGATGTTCCCATCAGGGTCAGGCTCCACCAGGCCGGAGTCATAGATTAGGACGCCGCCTTCATTCAGGGACGCGCGGTGCAGTTCGTATGCCTCCTGGTCGAAGGCGATGAGGATGTCGCAGCCGTCGCCCAGGGAGTAGACCGGCTTACTGGAGATTCGGACCTGGAACCAGGCCTGTCCGCCCTTGATCTCGGAGGGATAGGTGCGGAAGGTGAAAGTGCGAAAGCCAATACGGGCGGCGGCCGTCGTGAAGTTATCGCCGGTGCTGATCACACCACCGATGGCGGTGTCGCCGCCTATTCGGATGATGAAATCGTCTCTGGCCACGGCCTCGCTTCCCCTCTACCTTCCGCTACCCACCACCGCGAGCGCCGGGCCGCACTCCGTTGTGTTTCCGATCGTGTTTGTGCAGGCGATGTTCATTTGAACGGAGGCCTCATCGCGGCCTCTTAGACGTTGACAGAAGTCTGTCAATTTGGAAAGCTCGCGCTTATCTTAACACGTTAGATTGGCGTGTGTCTGCCCTGAGGCCGTTCTTAGGGGCAAGCATGTTGTATAATTTCCGCATTCCGGCCAGCGCATTCATCATTAGGGAGCGTCACATGGCAGTCAAAGCCTACGTATTGGTGGTTACAGATCCCGGTAAGACACGGCGCGTCGTGCAGGCGATGCGAGACATCCCCAGCATCGTGGAGATGCACGAGGTGATGGGCCCCTATGACATTGTGGTGGAGATCGTGGTGGAGAACCTTCAGGATATCCCGCCCATCTTGGGGGAGAAGATCCGGGTGATCGAAGGGATTGAGAGTACGACTTCCCTTGTGACCCTGCCCGATTAGACCGCGCTAGTCCAGGTCCAGGATAATCAGCAGGTCGCCCTCGCTGACCCGGGCGCCTGCCGCCACGGCCACCTCCTTGACCGTCCCGCTCGCTGGCGCCAGCACCTCGTTCTCCATCTTCATCGCTTCGATAATCAGGAGGACGTCGCCCTCCTTCACCTTCTGGCCCGGCTCCACGTCCACGCGGATGATGCGGCCGGTCATCTGGCAGGTGATGGCGCCGGCGCCCCCGGGCGGTGCGGGGCGCTTGGCGGCGCCCCGTGCAGGGCGGCGAGCGGCGGAGGGAGCTCCCTTCAGCTCCACCTCATACTCCTTGGCGTCCACCAGCACCTTCAGCGGACTCTCGTCAGTGGCGGTTGGCAGCTGCACCTGGTAGGGGCGCTGATTGACGTAGACGGCCACGATATCGCCCTGGCGTACTATCCGCACCGGGTATTCGACGCCCCCCACGCTCACGCTGTCAGGGCCGGGCTGGACGTCAAACTCCTGACCCTGGACGACGATCTTCATCAGCGGCCCCTGTGCAGACGCTGGCGACCCGCCAGCTTCCAGGGTGAGCGCTTGCCGTCCGTCCCCGCGGGCGGCGCTTCCGCGCCCTTCCGTTCGTGGGCGAGGGCGGCGGCGAGAGCGGCGACGACCTCGTTCTCCAGGCCGGCGCCGGCGGCGCGCCACTCCAGGAACTCGCGGGCCACCGCGGCGAAGAGGGCGTAGGATACGACGTCTTCGTCGCCGCCGGCCAGTGATCCCAGCTCCGCGGCCGCCTTGGGCAGCTCCGGCTCGATCTGGTCAGCCGGACGGCCGGTGATCGGCTCGGCGTCGGGAGCGATAGCCTTGCGGGCCTCCTCGTTGACCGGCGCAGGCGAGGCCCCGTACTGGCCCAGCACGTAGGCGCGGCTCTCCTTGGTGACCTGCTTGTAGCGCTGGCCAAAAAGGGTGTTGAGGACGGCCTGCGTGCCCACGATCTGGCTGGTTGGCGTCACCAGCGGCGGGTAGCCCAGGTCCGCACGCACGCGGGGGATCTCATCCAGGACGTCCCGCAGCTTGTCCAGAGCGCCCTGGTCGCGGAGCTGGGAGACGAGGTTGGAGATCATGCCGCCCGGCACCTGGTGCAGGAGCACCCCGGCATCGAGGCGCACATTCCCTTCGAAGGCGGCGTACTTCTTGCGCACCACGGCGAAGTAGTCAGAGATGTGAGTGAGCTGCTCAAGGTCCAGCTTGGTGTCGTGCTCCGTGTCCTTAAACGTGGCCACGATCGACTCGGCGGGGGGTTGGGAGGTGCCCTGCGAGAGGCTGGAGATGGCGCAGTCGATGACGTCCATGCCGGCCTCTACCGCTTTGACATAAGACATCTCGGCCATGCCGCTGGTGCAGTGGCAATGGAGCTGCAGGGGGACGCTCACCGCTTCTTTGATTCGTCTCGTGATCTCGTAGGCGTCGTAAGGGTGGAGCAGGCCGGCCATATCCTTCAGGCAGATGGAGTCGGAGCCCATCTCTACCAGCTCTTTGGCCATCTTGACGTACATATCCACGGTGTGGACGGGGCTGATCGTGTAGCAGATCGTGCCCTGGACGTGCGCCCCGGCGCGCTTGGCGGCTCGGATCGCGGTCTCCAGGTTGCGCAGGTCGTTCACGGCGTCGAAGATGCGGAAGATGTCCAGGCCGTTTTTCACGGCCAGTTCGATGAACTTCTCCACCACGTCGTCGGCGTAGTGGCGGTAGCCGACAACGTTCTGGCCGCGGAGCAGCATCTGGGTGGGCGTCTTCTTGAACCGCTTCTTCAGCTCGCGCAGCCGCTCCCAGGGGTCTTCGCGCAGGAAGCGGATGGCGGTGTCGAAGGTAGCGCCGCCCCATATCTCCACCGAGTGGTAGCCGACGGAGTCGATCTCCTCGGCGATGGGCAGCATATCCTCCGTGCGCATCCGCGTCGCCAGCAGGGACTGGTGCGCATCCCGCAGGGTGGTGTCGGTTATCTTCACGCCCATGGGTTACCTCCCCGCCCAACCTGTCATTCTGAGCCCTTCGCGCCTTGTCATTCTGAGTGTAGCGAAGAATCTACTCCTGCTCAGGATAAACTCCGCGAAGAATATGGATGGGAGGCGGCCCCGCCACCCAAGACCCTTCGCTTCGCTCAGGGTGACAAGAGAGGGACGCATCCGTGTCGCCAGCAGGGACTGGTGCGCATCCCGCAGGGTGGTGTCGGTTATCTCCACGCCCATGGCTCTTCGCCTACAGCGGGATGCTGCCGTGCTTCTTCGGCGGGTTGGTGTCCGTCTTGTTCTGGAGCATCTCCAGGGCGCGGATGATCTTGACGCGTGTGTCGCGGGGCTCGATGACGTCGTCTATGAAGCCACGGGCGGCGGTCACATAGGGGTTGGCGAACTGCTGGCGGTACTGCTCCACCAGCTCCTTGCGTTTGGCCTCTGGGTCCTTGGCGGCCTCGATCTCGCGGCGGAAGACGATGTTAACGGCGGCGTCAGGCCCCGTGACGGCGATCTCCGCGGAGGGCCAGGCGTAGTTGATGTCCGCGCGCAGGTGCTTGGAGCCCATGACGACATAGGCGCCGCCGTAGGCCTTGCGGACGATTATGGTGACCTTGGGGACGGTGGCCTCAGAGTAGGCGTAGATCAGCTTGGCGCCGTGGGTGATGATGCCGCCGTACTCCTGTCCGGTGCCGGGCAGATAGCCCGGGACGTCGGCCAGGGTGACGATGGGGCTGTTGA
>JADFNQ010000032.1 GCA_022563285.1 Chloroflexota bacterium
TCTGCCCGTCCGCGGCTCCGTCCTCCTTAGCCTCGCCGACCGCACCAAGCCGGAGGCGCTGAACGCCGTCCGCAACCTCGCCGAATGCGGCTACCGGATGTACGCCACCGAGGGGACCGCCGCCATGCTCAGGGCGATCGGCCTCCCTGTCGAGCAGGTGCCCAAACGCCTCGACGAGGGCCACCCCAACGTCGTCGACGTCATCCGCGACGGGCTGGTGGACGTAGTGATCAACACGCCGGAGGGCGGCCAGGCCGCCACCCTGCGCGACGGCTTTCAGATCCGCCGCGCCGCCGTCGAGCGCCGCATCCCCTCCTTCACCTCCATCGACACCGCCTCCGCCGCCATCTCCGCCCTCGCCGGCGGCGACCGTCACTTCACCGTCCAGCCCTTGCGCGACTACCTCTCGCCGTGAAGCTGCAGTCCGCCCGCGTCCTCTCCCACCAGCAGCTATACCGGGACACGTTTCTCATGTGGCTCTCCTGTCCGCCCGTAGCCCGCGGCGCCTCCCCGGGCCGCTTCCTCATGATCCACTGCGCCCAGGGCTACGACCCGCTGCTGCCGCGGCCGATGAGCTTCCACCGCTTTCGCGAGACTGACGGCCAGCGTCAGTTCGCTATTCTCTACGACGTCCGCGGCCGCGGCACGGCCTGGCTGTCTGAGCGGCAGCCCGGCGAGGGGCTGACCGTGTTCGGGCCGCTGGGGAAAGGCTACGCCGTCAGCCGCGATGCGCAGAACCTGCTCCTGGTCGCCGGCGGGCTGGGCGTCGCGGCGGTGATCGCCCTCGCGGAAGAGGCGACCGGACGGGGCAAGGCGGTGACCCTGCTCCAGGGCGCCCGCACCGCCTCCAAGCTCTACCCACCGAAGGAGCTCCCCAAGGCGGTGGAGGTGCTCTCCGCCACCGACGACGGCTCGGCGGGCCACCAGGGCCCCGTCACCGACCTCCTTGCCGACCATCTCCCCTGGGCCGATCAGGTCTTCGCCTGCGGGCCCAACGCCATGTTCCGCTCCATGTCGCAGGTGCTGCGGGAGGCCCGCACTCGCAAGCCGGTGCAGGCGCTGCTGGAGGAGCGAATGGGCTGCGGCACCGGCGTCTGCTACGGCTGCGCCGTCTTCGCCCGCCGGGGCGTGAAGCTGGTCTGCAGGGACGGGCCGCGCTTCGAGCTTCGAGATGTATATCCTTATTGAGCGCCCTGTAACGTCCGCGCCCGTAAACGGTTAATAGGTTCGATGATAGCTGTCGCACGCGACAGCGTTCCAGACAATCTGGATAGCGACTCAGGCCCGAGGCCCCGAAGGCGGGGCGCAGGGCCGCTCTCAAGTGATCCGCCTGTCGGCGGAGCTGGCTGAGCCGGGCGCTTTGGCCCCCTACGGCCTCACAGAGCATTCGGGGCGCGGACAAAACCGTGCCCCGATTGCTCTTTCTTGCTATCATGGAGGCCACCCTGACCGTCCGCTGAGGAGCCCGCCCCTATTGACATCGCCCCTGTCTAAGCCGTATCTCTTATGTCCGTGCGACGCCTGATTCTCGGAAGGAGGCTGCGATGGCTGGTTCGAAAGTGACCGTGGGAAACGTGGAGATCGTCTCCCTGCTGGACACGCCGATGGAGTTCCCCTGGGCGGCGTTCTTCCCCAACAACAGCCGCGCCGACTTCGACCCTTACACGGACACCTACCCCGGCTCCTACGCCGGCGACAAGTTCCGCACCTACGCCCACTGCTACGCGCTGCGCTCGCAGGGCAAGACCGTGCTGGTGGACAGCGGCGTCGGGCCGGGCCCTGTCGCCTTCCTGGGCGGCATCCGCGGCCGCCTGCTGGAGGAGATGAGCGCCAAGGGCGTCCCGCCGGAGAGCGTCGATGTTGTGGTATTCACCCATCTGCACAGCGACCACGTAGGCTGGAACCTGACCGCTGACAACGTCCCTGTCTTCCCCAAGGCCCGCTACCTCGTGCCTCAGCTGGACTGGGACTACTTCACCGCCTCGGACGTAGCGTCCCAGAACCCCCAGATCCAGGCCTCCGTGCTCCCTCTCAAGGGTATCGGTGTGCTGGACCTGTTCTCCGGCGAGAAGGCCATCACGGCGGAGCTCACCACCTACCCCACGCCCGGGCACACCCCCGGCCACACCAGCATCATGGTCTCGTCTGCAGGCGAGAGGGCGCTAATCACCGGTGACCTCGCCCACCACCCCGCCCAGGTCGACCGCACAGAGTGGTGCTCCGGCGCCGACGGCGACCCCGCACAGGCGGTCCAGACCCGTAACAAGGTGTTCGACCAGCTGGAGGCGGACGGACTGCTCGCCGCCATCTGCCACTTCCCGGACCCGGGGTTCGGGAAGCTGGTGCGTCTGCAGGGGAAGCGCGTCTGGCAGGCGCTGTAGAGCCGGAGGAGACGCTAGAGGCCCTCCGTACGTACGGAGGGCCTGCCCATCTCTTACGGGAACGATGTTTAGCCGGACGCCGCCGCAGTCTGCGCGAAGAAGTGCTGTACGCTCGTCTTCGCCGCTATCTTCTGCGCTATCTCCAGGATCGCCTTAGACACCGGCGATTCCGGGTCGCTCACCATGATCGGCACGCCGCTGTCGCCGCTCTCGCGCACCTTCACGTCCAGCGGGATCTCCCCCAAGAAGTCCAGCCCCAGCTCCTCGGCCGTTACCTGGGCGCCGCCGTGCCCGAAGATCTCCGTGCGCTCGCCGCAGTGCGGACATTCGAAGTAGCTCATGTTCTCGATGACACCGAACACTGGCACCTGCAGCTTCTCGAACATCATCACCGCCTTCATCGCGTCCTCCAGAGACACCGAGTTGGGCGTCGTGACGATCACCGTCCCGGCGATCGGCGCCTCCTGGGCCATGCTCATGGAAGCGTCGCTCGTGCCCGGCGGCAGGTCAACCACCAGGTAGTCCAGCTCGCCCTCGGCGCCCCAGGGTATGTCGTGTAGCAGTTGCCGCACCCCGGTGCCGATCATCGGCCCCCGCCAGACCACGGCCACCCCCTTCTTGAGCACAAACCCGATCGAGGCCAGCTTCACCCCGTAGCGCTCCACGGTCGATAGCCCCGTGTCCGCCTGGGAGCCGCCTTCCACGCCCATCATCGTCGGCAGGTTGGGGCCGGTCAGGTCCGCGTCCATCAGGCCTACTCGCGCTCCGAACTTGGTCAACGCCAGCGCCAGGTTCACCGCCAGCGTGGACTTGCCCACCCCGCCCTTGTTGGAGGCCACGGCGATGATGTTCCTCACGCCTTCCACCGGCCGCTGACCGCGCATCGTGGTCTGCCGCACCTCCGCGTCCATGTTCACCTCGGCGTGGTCGATGCCGGGCAGCGCCAGCAGCAGCTCTTCAGCCTGCTGCTTCATCTTCTCCCGTACCGGACAGGCTGGCGTCGTTAGCACGATCCGTACCGATACGTTACCGGCGCATACGTTGATGTCTTCGTCCTTGATGAAGCCCAGGCTTACTATGTCCCGGTGCAGGTCCGGGTCCTCTATCTGGCTGAGAGCGGCAAGGATCGCCTCTCTGCTGACCTCCCCATCGGACGGCTCTCGCTTCCCGTCGGCCATCTGGCCTTCCTTTCCTGATTTTTAGGCGTGTAGACGTAACCTTTTCGCAGTTGCGGCCGTTTATAAGTATACAACGAGCGCAGCGTTCGAGGTAGGAGTTTCAGAAGTATATACAGCATAAACGTTGACATCATCCTCAGCTATACATATAATCCAAATCCCTGGATGTAACGTATGAACGGTAGGAAGCATCTAAGAGAGGAGCATAATCCTGCGGGAGGTGGTCAGTGATGGGTAGCAAGACAGCAGTTAAAGAGCGAAGGCCGGAGGCGGTGGCGCCCGTTGAGGCGGGCGCTTGCCAGCACCACTGGATCATCGATACGCCGCAAGGCGCCCTGAGCAGCGGCCGCTGCAAGCGCTGCGGCGAGGAACGAGAGTTCCGCAACTCCGCCAACGATTACATCTGGGACGGCGACTCCTCCGCCGGCGGCTACGGCAGGCACGGCGGCGTACGCTCTACCCCCAAACCGGTTGCGGAGGACGAGATGACGGCCGATTCCGGCTCCGGCCGGTCAGAAGCCGCCCTCACCCTCTAGAACAAACCCGATCGCACACGGGGAGGCTGCGAGAGCGGCCTCCCCGTTCTTTTCCCGGGCTGCACGCCCTGTCCTTGCCGCCGTCCAGCGCCTATAATCGAACAGGCGTGAACCTGAACCTGGACCTTGCCCCCGACCGTAAGAGCGGTCTCCCCCTGTCTAACCCCGTGATGACCGCCTCCGGCACCTTCGGCAACGGGCTGGAGTACCTCAAGCTCTTCGATATCCAGCGCCTCGGCGCTATCGTCAGCAAGGCCGTCACCCTTCGGCCCCGGCGCGGCAACGTCCAGCCCCGCATCGCCGAGACGGCCGCCGGCATGATCAACTCCATCGGCCTCCAGAACATCGGCCTGGGTGCGATCCTGCGTGACATCGCCCCCGTCTGGGCCACCTGGCGCGTCCCCGTCGTCGTCAACATCGCCGGCGAGAGCGTCGGCGACTACGCCGAGCTGGCCCGCCGCCTGGACGGGGTCACCGGCGTCAGCGGCCTCGAGCTCAACGTAAGCTGTCCCAACGTGGAGGACGGGCTGGAGTTCGGCACGGAACCTCGCGCCGCCGCCGAGGTCACCGCCGCCGTCCGCCGCCTCACCACCCTGCCCGTCATCGTCAAGCTCACCCCCAACGTCTCCGATATCGTCGCCGTCGCCCGCGCCGTGGTGGACGCCGGCGCCGACGCCCTCACAATCATCAACACCTTCCCCGCCCTGAGCATCGATATCGAGGCCCGCCGCCCGGCCCTGGGCTGGGGCAGCGGCGGCCTCTCCGGCCCCGCCCTCAAGCCGATCGCCCTCAAGATGGTGTACGAGGTCGCCGGCGCGGTCGATGTGCCCATCATCGGCTGCGGTGGCATCATGTCCGGCGACGACGCGGTGGAGTACCTGATGGCCGGCGCCTCCGCCGTCCAGGTGGGCACCGCCACCTACCTCAACCCCCACGCTCCCCTCGACGTGCTGGAGGGGCTGGAGCGCTTCATGCGCGACCACGCGGTCGAGGACGTGAGCGAGCTCATCGGGGCCGCGCAGGAGCAGCGGGAGCCGGCACGCAGTGACCGCTCGTCCTGAGCTTGTCGAAGGACGAGCAACCGAAGGCGAAGATGATGCTGCGGGACTCCCAACTCAACGTCTACGTAGTCGGCGATAACCTCTCGCCCCGGCAGCGCGTCCAACTCCAGGCCCAGATCGACTCGGCGCTGCGGGCCCTCCCCCAGTGGTCGCTGGACCTGATCCGCGCCGCCCTCAGCCGCACCGGCGTCCGCAATTTCCCTATCGTGGTCGAGCCCCAGCCCGCCGATGGCGACGCCCTGCCCCTGAGCCTCGGCCGCCTTGAAGGGCGGCTCGCCGCCTACCTGCGCCCCCGCCTGGACGGCGACCGCATCGACTGGCTTCAGGACCATCGCTACCTCGTCGCTAAGGCCGCCGCCTACATCGCCGCCCCGCCCCGCGACGACGCCCCCTTCTGGGACCGCTGGTCGCGGGCCGTCGCCGCCGACGCCCTGGGCGACAAAGCCGCCGCTGCCGCCGAGGCCTGGGCCGGCGCCTCGGACGCCGACCTCCTCATCGAGATGTTCGCCGCCTACGCCCTCAACCCCGCCCACCCCCGCTGGGCGGAGCTGCCCGTGGTGCGGGCGTTCCTGGAAGGGTGGAGGGTGGTTGAACCCTCCGACTTAAAAGAGCCCCATCCGATCTTTAGCTTCTTTGGACAGCCCCTCGATAGCCGCGATTTCTTCTTTGGGCTCACGCGGATCGTCTTTGTACCAAGCGCTGTAGACCCGAGCGAGTTCGTAGCTCAACAGTGCATGTAGCGCGTATAGCACCGTGGCAAGCTCCCTCAGATGCTCGTTCTTCTCCATCCAGTCAACGAACGAGGTGAACAAGCGATTCAGCGTAGAACCGTCTTCGCGGGCTGAGTTTAGAAAAGCGATTGCTTCGTTCCCAGAGCGCCTCTCGGTGTCGAGTGAGTCTACCAGAGTGGCCTCGTCCTCCAGATTCCAGATGTTCAGGGCCCAAAGCTGAGGAGTCCAGCTCCACACTCTGTTTTCAGCGACGTTGGTCGCCAGAAACACACCCAACGGTGGCACGACATCACGTAGGCTAAATGTCGACGTCATCGCTGTCCGGTACTTGACGAAGCGTGTCAGGTGGTAGAATGCACGCTCCGCCGCCTCCGACTTTCGCTTCTCCTTTTCGGCACTTTCGAATTCGAGCTGCTTCAGTGTCTCATACTGCTCAAGGTACGATGCCAACTCGCCGGAAGCGACCGACAGCGGAATGATGTAATTACCTGCGTAGCTGTGGAACGCTTTGAGCATACTCGACCGAACGCTGAGCTGATAAGTGGTCTTGAGTGTGACCGAGTCGAACCACCACTTGAGACCCGCGGAAACCACTGCTGTAACCAAGCCTACGATGGGAGCAATGATCGCAGCTGCCAACGTCGCTTGTGCAGACACGGGCCAATCGCCGGGCCAGGAGAACAAAGAGAGACTGACCCCGCCACCTACAATGGCCGCGACTTCGCTGGCGTTCAAACTAATTCCTTCTCCGCCGCGTTATGGACGCGGGCGCGGCGGTACAGGTGGAGGCGGCGGCGGAGGTGGGGGTTTGGGCGGGCGTGGTGCTTCCTTAGTCCCTGGGGGCGGTGGTCCTCTCTGATTGGCTGGATTGAGGCGAGCTTGCGAGATCATAGGCGGCCTCCACTGGAAGTTCCGGCCTTGACTTCGCACGTTGCCAGATTGCCAGTGTCGCGTCAAGTGGCGCAACCTCCCCCTCACGGCGCCAGACCCAGCGTCAGCACCCCCGCCACGATCAGCAGCGATCCCAGCACCCGCCAGGCCCCGTACCCTTCCCCCAGGAAGACGATGCCCAGCAGCACTCCGAACACGATCCCTACCTCCCGCGCCGGCGCGATGTAGCTGATCCGGCTGGTCGTCAGCGCGACCAGAATCAGCACGTAGGCCAGCGGCGCCAGCAGCCCCGCCGCCAGGATGCTCCCGCCCCGCTCTCGCCACTCGCCGCGGATCGCGCTCCCCCTGTTCCCCAGCGAAAGGGGCAGCAGGATCAGGAAGTGCCCCGCCATCGCGAACTGGAGCAGCGTCAGCGGCGACAGGTGGTCCAGCGCCGTCTTGTCCCACAGCGAGTAGGCCGCTATCAGCGCCCCGGTGACGAGGGCGGTGCGGGTGGCCGGACGGCTCAAGGCCCTCAACGGCTGGCTGAGGCCGCGCAGGCCGCCCGACTCGATGTGGATGCCGTAGATCCCCGCCACCACCAGCGCGATCCCGAACCCGGCGGTCACCGAGGTGCGTTCGTCCAGGAAGAGCACGGCGGCCAGCGGTATGATCGCCGGGCCCATCCCCCTCGATATCGGGTACACCGCGGAGAGGTCGCCGAGCTGGTAGCCCCGCGATAGCGACAGCCCGTAGACGCCGTGGAGCAGGGCGCTGACGGCGCCGAACATCAGCCCCCGCGTGCCGATCCCGTCGATGGAGACGACGACCGCCGCCGGGATCAGGAAGGCGGCGAAGGAGACCGCGCCCAGGGAGCCGAGGAAGGCCGTCTTGTGGTCGCTGCGCTTGAGCAGGAAGTTCCAGGACGCGTGGCAGAGCGCGGAGCCGAAGATTAGAGCGAATGCGGCGGTGCTCATGGGCGCGACCATTGTATGACGCGGGGTCGGGATGCAGTAGCGGCTTCGGTTGACCGCCTGCGAACCGCCGCCCTAAGATGGATACGGGCCGGGGTGTAGCTCAGTCAGGCTAGAGCGCCTGGTTTGGGGCCAGGAGGCCGGCGGTTCGAATCCGCCCACCCCGACCAGATTTGATTTTCCCTGATCGAGGCTGGCGAAACCCTCACGCCATGCGCTCTAACTCGTGCCATATGCGTAGGGCACACTATTCACTTCTGACTACCGCTGAACCTACAGCATATGTCGAAGAACCCCGCCCAGCCGCGCGACTGAATCACCGGCCCTCCCGACGTTGCCAAGGGCAGCGAACGCAGTAGCGTTTTGCCTCATGATGTCGTTGACCACGGCCATGTTCGCGTGGTGGCTCCTGCCGATGTGGTCAACGGCAGCGTTGACCACGGCCATGCTCGCCGAGTTGCTCCTCCCGACGTTGCCAAGGGCAGCGAACGCAGTAGCGTTCTGCCTCATGACGTCGTTGACAACGGCCATGTTCGCGTGGTGGCTCCTGCCGATGTGATCAACGGCAGCGTTGACCACGGCCATGCTCGCCGAGTTGCTCCTCCCGACGTTGCCAAGGGCAGCGAACGCAGTAGCGTTTTGCCTCATGACGTCGTTGACCACGGCCATGTTCGCGTGGTGGCTCCTGCCAATGTGATCAACGGCAGCGTTGACCACGGCCATGCTCGCCGAGTTGCTCCTCCCGACGTTGCCAAGGGTAGCGAACGCAGTAGCGTTATGCCTCATGACGTCGTTGACGACGGCTATGTTTGCCGCGAGGCTCCTGCTGATGTGATCAACTGCAGCGTTGACCATGGCCATGCTCGCCGAGTTGAGGAGCTGCGATGGGATTCGTGCCTCTCCGCGAGGGATCTGCGCTCTGGGCCTCAGTTCGTTGGTGGCCTGTGTCACGTTTGCTCCCCTGGTCTTCGCAGATTTCCTCTCGGCCTCCACGGCGCTTCGCCAGTAACTTCGCTCTTCCCAGGCGAACAGCAGCAGCGTGAGAGCATGCCACAATAGGTCGGCGCCGATGCACTCCCTCGTGTCACCGTTCTTGAGCCGCTCCCAGACTTCCTGCTCAACATCGGCCAGAATCTCGTCTGCCCTGTCTAGCTTTGCCTGAGGCTGTAGGCCGATGCTCGACAGCTGCAGCGCGAACTCACAGCATGTCCTGCCAAACTGAACCGGATCTCGCCGAAAAATGGCTCGCGCGACGAAGGCGACCGTCAGCCAGAGCCAGGCGAATGTCATGCCTGAGCCCCTCTCACCCTCGGCCTGAGATGCCGCCGTGTAGTCTCGATGTGATCGCGGTACTCTGACAGCGCCCGTTCACCTGCGCCGTTGATTTCGTAAATCCGTCGCCGTGGGCGACCAAATTCAGCCTTCGGCTGCGGCTGCCACTGTGACTCTACTAGGCCATCGCGGTCCAGAGCGTGCAGCGCCTTGTACAGTGTTCCGACTCCGAGAGGCTTCCCTCTCCGCGCTTCCATTGCTTTACCGATTGCGTGCCCATGCGACTCGCCCCCGTAGCTCAGAACCGCAAGTATGAGCGCTTGAACCTCTGTGACCATTATTACTCTCCCTTGTCATGTACTCTACCATGGCTTGTAAGCCCTGTCAACCGATTCGCGCACGGCCCGAGACCATTGATTGACCCGAGAGCCAAGGGACACTACGATTGCGTCGCCATGGGGCAAGTGTGGGCATCCTCTCGGGCATCAATCGTCATGCTGCCAGCGTCGCCGCCCGCCTTTCCCTGATTCTGCCCCCCAGAGGAGGAGTAGGATGCCCTGGATCAGGACCGTCCCCTACAAGGAGGCCACCGGCCTGCTCAAGGAGGAGTACGACACCGCTATCGAGCGCGCCGGTCGCATCTACAACATCCTCTCCCTCCAGAGCCTGCGGCCGCGCGCCATGCGCGCCTCCATCCGGCTCTACGCGGAGCTGATGCACGCCCCCTCCGGCCGCCTCGCGGACGCCTTGGGCATTGACCCGGAACCGGATATGCCTCCGCCGTGACCGTCAGCAAGGTCATCGCTGACCCCAAGCGAGTGCGCCGGCTGGTCGCCTTCGTGAAGCCGCGCCGCAGCGACCACGTCCTCGATGTCGGCACCGGCATGCTCGCCTCCGCCTTCGCCCCGCGCGTGGAGAGCGTTGTCGCCCTGAGCTGGGAGACCCCTCGCCGCCGGTCCGATAACGTGACGCTGGTGC
>JADFNQ010000221.1 GCA_022563285.1 Chloroflexota bacterium
ACAGCGAACGGGCCCGGGAGATGACACCCCTGATATCCCGCAACATCCTCCTCGTCAGCATTGCCGCCGCCGCCGCCCTCATGGTCGTCTCCCCAATCCTCATACGCGTCCTCTTCGGAGGCGATTTCACCCCGGCACAGACGCCGTTGTTGCTCTTGATGCCCGGCGTCATCGCCGCCAGCGCCGGCCGCGTCCTCGGCAGCTACCTGTTTAGCCAGGGCCGCGTGATCTACAACACCTACGCCACCTTCATCGCTCTGGGGGTGACGCTGGCCCTGGACCTGATCCTCATCCCCACCCTCAAGGTAGAGGGCGCCGCCATCGCCTCCTCCATCGCCTACGTCGTCTCCCTGGCCGCCACCCTCTACTGGTACCGCCAGGTCTCCGGCGGCAGCGTGTGGGAGGCGCTCATCGTCCGCCCCAGCGACCGCCGCTTCTACGGCGAACTGTTGCACAAGCTACGGGCACGGGCTCTCCCCGCCGATAAGAAAGACACCTAGGTCCTGCGCAACCTCTCCCTGACCACCAGCCAGACGAATTGCGGGATCGCGAGCTGGCGGTGTAGCCGCCAGGGCTGGCGCGCCAGCCGGTACAGCCACTCCAGCCCCAGCCGCCGCAGCCAGCGAGGCGCTCGCGGCGTCACGCCCGAAATAAAGGAGAAGGAGCCCCCTTCCGCGACCGCAACGTTCACCTGCAGCCGCGGCAGGTTGGCCGCGATCCACTCCTCCTGGCGGGGGAAGCCCATCGCCACCAGAAGCACCTCCGGTTGGGCCTCGTTTATGGCGCGGAGGACCGTCTCGTTCTCCTCTCCCGATAAGTCGAAGTGGCCGTTATGAGTCCCGACCACACGTAGGCCGTCGAACCGCGCTTCGATCCGCTCCCTCGCGCCCCGCACCTCCTCCTCCGTGCCCCCCAGCAGGAAGGCTCGCGAGCCCGCCTCGTCCAGACGGGCCAGCATCTCCCAGGTCAGGTCCACACCCGCCATGTTCTCCTTGAGAGGCCGGCGGACGGCCCCCGAGTTGAAGACGACCGCGGCGAGGGAAAGGGGGAGCTGCGCCAGCGCCCGCAGGGGTCCTCCAGAGAGGGATAGATAGTGTGCCGCCCACAGGATGCCTATGCCATCGGCCAGGCAGAGGTCGGCGCCGTTCAGGACCTCCCGTATGCGGGCGTCGTGTGCGGCCCGCGGCATGAACTCGGAGTAGGGCTTGACCACGTACGCCTTGCCGCCGGCCCGGGCCAGCTCAGCGATGGCGCTGGCCGCATCCCCCCGGCTGAGGTTGTGAAACCGAACTCCCAGCACCTCCGATGTTTCCAGGGGCGGCGCCCCCTCAGGCCCTGGCGCCGGCACCGCTGAGGACCTCGTCCAGCGGCCCGTAGGCCGCCTCGGCCAAGTAGTGACTGCGGATCAGGGCGCGCCCGTTCTCGCTGAGCCTCCGCCACAGGCCTTCCTCCGAAAGAAGGCGACGAACCGCCTCCGCCGTCGACTCCGCATCGGACGCAATCAGTAGATGCTCGCCCGCCACCACCTCCAGCCCCTCGGCCCCTTCCGGGCTGGCCACCACCGGCAGGCCACGGGCTAGGGCGTTTAGCACCTTGAGCCGAGTGCCGCCGCCGCTGCGGCTCGCCTCAATGAGCGCCCGCGCCCGCCGGTACAGGGGCTCCGCGTCCTCCACCGCGCCCACGAACTCCACCCCGGCTGTTCGACGGGCCAGCCTCTCCAGCCAAGCCGGCGCCCCTTTCCCAGCGACGACGAACCGGGCCTCCGGCAGCCGCTGCCGCAGCAGAGGGAACACGGAGCTGAGAAAATGCTTGAGACCTTCGACGTTGGGCGGCCAGCTAAGCGTGCCAAAGTAGAGAATGGCCGGCTCCGCTGCGGCGAAGGAGAGAGCAGGGCGCTCAAGCAGAGTCGGGTCGGGCAGGTTCGGCAACACACGCAGCCGCTCCGGTTCTGCCCCCAGCTCGATCAGGGCCCGCCGGTCCGCATCGGAAACGGCGAAGACAACGCCGAAGCGAGAGAGGATGGAGGCCTCGTAGCTGCGCACCCGTCGGTACTCCAGGCGGATCAGGGCGCGGAGCAGAGGGTTGCCCTCCTGCTCTGCTTGGCGACGCCACATCACGTGCTCGGCGTTATGCTCGTGCAGCACGGTCAAGCCGCCGAATCCCCGTGGCAGGTACTGCGCCATCAGCCAGCCGTCCACGAACACCGCATCGTAGCTTTCGTCGCTAAGCCGCTGCGAGACCAGGGCCGCCATCCGTTCGCTGCGGTTCCGCTCGATGCTGAGGGGGAGCCCGCGCAGGTAGCTGCGCACCAGGTTGAGGGGGGTGCGGCCGCGATTCAGGGACACCGTCTCCGCGCTGCCACTCTCCGCGCACCAGCGGGCCTGCTCCTGGGTCAGAGCGCGCCGCTGGAAGCAGAGGACGTGCACATCATGACGCCGCCTCAGGTATTCCAGGATGCTGGCTGTCTTGATGGTGGCGCCGCTATCGGCGGGGTACGGCAGCTCCGACGATAGAAACAGGACGCGCATCGTTGATTCCGGGCCGCGACCTAGGGACAGCGAG
>JADFNQ010000033.1 GCA_022563285.1 Chloroflexota bacterium
ATCGCCGGTATGCGTCTCGGTCAGCTTGGCCACCGCGCCGATGTCGCCCGCCGTCACCAGGGGCACCTGCTCCTGGCTCTTGCCGCTCATGTGATACACCGGGCCGATGCGCTCCGCCGCCTGGCGATTGGCGTTCCAAACCTGTGAATCGGCCTTGAACGTGCCTGAGAACACGCGGAAGTACGTGAGACGGCCCACGTAAGGGTCGGCGGCGGTCTTGAACACCAGCGCCACCAGCGGGCCCGAAGCATCGGCCTTTAGGGTGTCCCCGTTCGTCTTGACCGGCCGGTCCAGCGGCGAAGGGAACAGCTCGCTAACCGCTCCCAGGAGCGCGTGTGTGCCGAACATCTTGGTCGCGGAGCCCGTGAGCACGGGCACGATGCTCCCCGATCTGATGCCGGCCCTGATCCCGCTGGTCAGCTCCTCCCGCGTCAGCTCTTCCCCGCCCAGGTACTTCTCGATGAGGGCGTCGTCCGTCTCCGCCGCCGCCTCAATGACCTTCTCCCGCCGCGCGTTCGCCTCATCCGCCACCTCCGCCGGCACGTCCTGCTGCTCCCCCTTGTCGCCCACGTACGCCTTCATCGTGAGCAGGTCCACCACGCCCTTCAACGCCTGCTGGGAGCCGATAGGTATCTGTAGGGGGACGCATTTCTGGCCCCAGTTCGCCTGCAACTGTCCCAGCGTGGCGTTGAAGTCCGCGTTCTCCCGGTCCATGCGGTTAATGAACACCGCCCGCGGCAGCGATACCTCATCGGCGAACCGCCAGGCGAACTCGGTCCCCACCTGCACCCCGGAGGCGCCGCACACCACGATCAGCGCCATGTCGGCGGAGCGCAGGGCGCACTTCGCCTCGCCCATGAAGTCCGCGTAGCCGGGCGCGTCCACCACGTTCACCTTCTGCCCGTTCCACTCATAGGGGACGACCGATAGGTTGACGCTGAACTCCCGCTTCTGCTCGTCGGGATCCCAGTCGGAGACCGTGGTCCCGTCCTCCACCCGTCCCAGCCGCGTGGTCGCCCCGCTGGCGAACAGCATCGCCTCGGCCAGCGAGGTCTTGCCCGTGCTCCCGTGCCCGATTAAGGCTACGTTGCGAATCTTCTCCGGCGGGTACTCTTTCATAAAGGGCTACCTCGTTTTGGAAGTGGGGCCAAGTGAGATTCTATCCTACCGCCCGAAGGGGCCGCAAGGAAAGCCGCTGCGGCCCAGCGATAGTGCCGGTCCGGCCTTAGCCTGACCCGCATCTTGCCACGGAGGGAGGCGCGGCCTCACGCTGCGGATCGAGGGTGATCCTGGGGTGGCGGGTACATTTGAGAATTGTGCTCTGTCCCGCCGTTAAGGTATTGACATCGATGCATACTAGCCTTAGTATTATAGACAAATAATCGGTAATACCTTTATTTCATGAGGAACAGTGCGTGATGAGCCTTGATTCCATCGATATCAGGATCCTGGAGATCCTTCAGCGGGACGGCCGCGCCTCCCACTCCACCATCGCCGAGGAGGTCGGCCTCACCCAGCCCAGCGTCCACGAGCGGGTCAAGAAGCTGGAGCAGCGGGGCGTCATTAAAGGGTACACAGCCCTGCTCGACCCGGAGGCCTTTGACCTCGGCGTACTCGCCTTCATATCCGCTCGCTTCAACGAGTGGAAGACCAAAGATGTAGGGGCCGAGATCGCGGAGGTGCCGCAGGTTCTGGAGGTCCATCACATCGCCGGCGAGGATTGCCTCTTGGTCAAGGTGCGTTGTCACAGCCCCGCAGATCTGGAGCAGGTCCTGGAACGGATCTGGAGGAGCGGGGCCATTTCCGGCACCAAGACCACCATCGCCTTCTCCTCCTACAAGGAGACGTCTGCAATCCCTTTGGAGGAGTGCGTCCCTGAAGGAGAGGCGGTCAGTGTCTGAAGCGTCGCCCGATAGGGAAGAGCAGCTCCGCCGCCTCCGCCGCTGGCTCGCCGTCAGTGACCGGCTCGACTGGCTGATAGAGGCCAGCGAGCAACCGGCAAGGGCAGAGTCTGCGCCGGTCTTTGTTCGCCCCGCCGCTGAGCCTACGCGCACCTCTCGCGGCCTTAGGGCCAGTTTCGCGGCCCGCTTCGCCCGTCTCGCTATCGCTCTCCATCGAGAGGCCGCAGCCGAGGCTGGCCTGCAGCCGAGGACCGAGAGCCCGCGCTAGCTGCCCACCTCCTCTATACGGAACACCGGGTGCCTGACCGCGATCCCCTCAAACTCCGCTAGCTCCGCCTTAGGCTCCACCTCGAAATGCTGCCGCGTGGGCATCGCGTTCTCCCCCAGGTACGCCCTGAGGATCGGCGCCCGCTGTTCAGTCGGCACCTCCTCCAGCCGCACGCTCTGCCGTCCCCGCCGGCGAATGACCGCCTCGCCGCCCGCGGCCCGCACGTTGCGTACCCACTCCGTCTCTCCCCGCGGCGACACGAAGTAGCGCTGCCCGTCCTGCTCCACCCAGTTGATCACGGTGGAACGCATCTGGCCGGAGCGCCGGCCCCTCACCTCCAGCGTCACCGTCTTCGACGGCATCAGCCCCAGCGAGGCCAGCCAGCCCGCGAAGCGGTTCATCATCTGCGTGGCCTTCATCGGCCTCCGGTAGAACGTCACTTCAACTCTCGTTCCCGGCTCGCCCCTCGGTTCTAGGTTCTCGGTTCTCGGTTCTGCCCTGACGGGGCGACATCCTTCACCCGCAGCTCCAGCGCATCGCCCCTGCGGTCCGCCGCCAGCGTGTAGACGACGTCCAGCCGCTGGCCCTCCCGTACCCCCGCCTCGCCCAGGCCGAAGGCGATGGCGGGCCAGGTTACGCGGCCGCCCGTGCCTTGGCTGTCGCGCAGCTTGAGGCGAAGGTGTTGCCCGTCGTCCCCGATGATGCGGCACTCGGCCACCTCCACGCCGCGGCTCAGGAACGTCGGCTGCGGGTTCCCCTCGCCGAAGGGGCCCATCTGGGAGAGCAGGCGGATCTCCCTACCCCGCAGCGCGCCCAAAGGCAGCGCCGCATCGATGTCGATGGTCGGGACCAGCTCCACGCCGGCCAGCGCCTCCTCCGCCTGGCGAACGAGCGCCTCCTTCAGCGGCGGCAGGTTCTCGTTGCGGGCCGTGAATCCCGCCGCCGCGCGGTGCCCACCGAACCGCTCCAGCAGTTCCGCGCAGCCCCGCAGCGCCCCCGTGATGTCGAACTCCGGGATGCTCCGGCAGCTCGCGCGGCTGGTCTCTTCCCCACGCTCGTAGACCACGGCCGGCCGGTATCGCTCCTCGGCCAGCCGCCCCGCCACCAGCCCAACTATCCCCGAAGGGATATCCGCATGCCCCAGGAACAGCAGCGGCGCCTCGCCGTCCTCCTCCGAAAGCAGCTCGGCCGCCAGCTCCAGCGCCGCCGCCGTCCGCTCCTGGCGCTCGCGGTTCAGGGCGTTCAGCTCCAGCGCCCGCCGCTGCGCCTCCTCCTCGTCCCGCTCCAGCAGCAGCTCCAGCGCCAGCCGCGCGTGCCTAAGCCGGCCCGCCGCGTTCAGCCGCGGCCCCAGCCCGTACCCTATCGCCTCCGCGTCCACTCCCGCCGCCTCGATGCCGGCGGCCTCCATGAGCGCCCGCAGGCCGGGCCGTTCGCTCCTCGCCAGCCTCTCCAGGCCGCGCTTCAGCAGCCAGCGGTTCTCGTTCAGCAGCGGCACCACGTCTGCCACCGTGCCCAGCGCCACTAGGTCCAGCCAGCGCTCGCCCTCCCAGGCGCGCCCCAGCGACTCGTGGAGCGCTCCCATTAGCTTGTAGGCCAGCCCCACCGTCGCCAGCTCCCGCTCCGGATAGCGCGAATCGGGCCGCTTGGGGTTCACCGTGGCCACCGCTGGCGGCAGCCTCTGCCCTGAGCCTGTCGAAGGGTCCGGTGGCACCGAGTGATGGTCCAGGATCACCACGTCCATCCCCAGCCCCCGCGCGTGCGCCACCTCAGCGATGGAGCTCGTGCCGCAGTCCGCCGTCACCACCAGGCTCGCGCCCTCCGCCCGCAGGCGGTCCAGGGCGCCGCAGTTGAGGCCGTACCCCTCGCTGAACCGGTCCGGGAGGTAGGCGAAGGCGTCTCCCCCCAGGGCGCACAGCCCCTCCACCAGCAGCGCCGTGGCCGTCACCCCGTCCACGTCAAAGTCCCCGTACACGGCGATCCTCTCGCTGCCGTCAATCGCTTGCCGTAGCCGCGATAGCGCCTTCTCGATGTCCGGCAGCAGCAGCGGATCGTACTCCCTGGGCGGGCCCTCCATGAACCGCTCCGCTTCCTCGGCCGTGCGCAGCCCCCGGTGCCAGAGCAGGTGCCGGATCAGCGTGGGGTAAGGCGGCCTGCCCCCAGACGGGCCCCCGTCTGGGCCCGGCCGGGCGTCCACCAGCGCCCCGTCCGGAAAGCGCCCCCGCAGCCGCCACCGCCTACCGCTGGCGGTCACTTCCCTACTCCGCGCGTGCGAGCCGAATTCTGGCAGAGATCATTTGGTCACGCCCGCTACGTCCTGCGCTTCCTGGCCTTCGACCGTTGCGGGCTGCCGTGGCCGCCGTCCATTGTTGGACAGGTGGCCCTTCAAATAGCCCTTCAGTATCGCTTTGACAAACCCCGGCTTGTCATTGTCCACCATCGAACAGCGGAAGGCGCAGCCCACGGAGCACCCTTCTTCGCAGCCCTTGTACGTCTTCGACTGCTCCCGCATGTCCTCGAACGTGTACTCTTCTATCGGCTTTCCTAGACGGCCCATCTGTGAAGCGCAGAGCTGCACCTTTCCGAATTCGTCTACGTACAGGTAGCGCGAACCGGCCCGGCATTTCCAGGACGGCGTCTCTCCCTGCAGCAGCTTCTTGTTGTACTCATAATCGATCTGGGTGAACGGCTTTCCATTTTGGTAGAGGTACTCGTACAGGTCAAGGTAGGGCTGGCCGCTTATGCTGACCCGCCCTTTTCCGTCATGGATGAGGTTCAAGGACATACGCAGGCCCAGGTCGTTGATCTCATGCACGAACTCTTTGAACTCATCCTTGGAGCCCTCGCATAACACCGCTGTGATGTGGACATCGAAGCTGGCCAGGCGCTTCAGCCGCTCCAGCCTCGTCCGCAGCGACCGCAGCGTCTTCTGGATGTACCGAGAGGGGTCGGCATGCAGCGCATCGATGCTCACGGTCAGGTTGTTCAGCCCGGCCTCGTTCAGCTTCTCGATGACCCCGTTCCTGAGCAGAAACCCGTTGGTGACGATACTTGTGTTTGATCGCCGTCCCGCATAGGCGACGATCTCCGCCACATCGGGGTGCATGAGCGGCTCACCGCCCAACAGGGTGATGTTGGCGCTGCCCAGCCGGTGCAGCGCATCGATGCGCCGGTAGAGGTCATCCAGGGGCACCGGCTCTGAGCTGTTGTCATACTCCGCGCAGTAGCCGCAGCTCAAGTTGCAGCGCCGGGTGACGATCAGTTGAGCATCTATCGGCGCGTTGAACAGCAGAACGCGGGTTATCGCCCGCTGAGGACTCTTAAGTTGCATGCCCCCCTCTTTTGACGGACGGTACGCCTCGGTACACGTAGTGTACGGTTATGCCTGCGCTCCCCGCTGAGCCGAGGCCTGAGGGGTTTCCCGCTGATCTGTCAGGCCGCAGAGCCAGTAAAGCCATCCTCGCCATGCCGTCTGTGTCGCCGTCCTGGGGTCCTTCGACCAGCGGCTGCGGACCAGATGGCGCACACCGAGGGCGATGGCAGCACCCAGAATCACTGCCAGCAGCCCCGCCGCGGCGTCAACGAAATAATGGTTGGCCGTCAACACGATGACGATCAACATGAAGAAGGGCATCAGTACGGCGAAGGTGCGCAGCACGATATTCCGGGAGGCCATCCAGACTGCTGCCCCCACCAGCAGGTTCCAGCCAAAGTGCAGGCTGGGCATGGCGGCATATTCGTTAACAAAAAAGCTGGGCGTCAATGGCCGCCCTGTATCGTACTGACCCACGATCGTGTCCACAAACCCCCACTCCGGCAGAAACCGGGGCGGTGCCACCGGGAAAGCCACGTACACTACCAGCCCCATCGCCCCTGAAATCAGGAAAGCGTTTCTCATCAGCAAGTACTGAGGGCGGTGCCGGAAGTACAGCCAGACGGCCAGAGCGCCGATCACCGGCAAGTGCCCGTACAGGTAAAAGCCGTTCAGAAACTGAACCAACCAGTCGTAGTTCAGTACGAGGCGCTGCAGGTCTGCCTCCCAAAAGATGCCCAGGCTCTTCTCGAATTTGATGAGCTGCACCCCTCGGGCCAGCGCCTCCCCCACCCGTTCGTGCGCGGTGCCTCTGACCAGGTAGTAGAGGGGAAGCGTGGACGCGAGAAGCAATATCTCCGCGAGGTCCTTAAACCCAGGCCGCCACGCCAGTATAGCCTTCATCCGAGTTTCACCACATTAGCGCCGATCGGTGATTCGGCATGCCTTCCAGCACGATTTCCACAACAGTAGAGCACTCCGACTACGCTGTCAACAGCGAGGCTTGCAGGGTTCTCCAGAACTGTACCCCCTAGTTTAACGCACATCACAGAGTACGAGTTGGGCTGGCCACCGGTTTGGTCAGGCTATATGCTTATCTCTTATGAAGGCATGTACCCCTCTTCCCGCCCACGCCCTCTCGCTGTTCCTAGCCCGGCGCGGTCGGCCCCCTTCAGCTTGCCGGAGCTGCCAGTAGAATGCAACGTGAGGGCGGTCAGTGGTGAATGCGAAACAGACTGAATCGGCGACAGGATCCCGGGTGCGCGGTTCCCGGCTGAACGGAGCGCTTGCGGTCGCTCGGGACGCCGTCCGCTTCGCAGTTACACCCAGCCGGCGGAACCTTCTGCACTGGCTTTCCTGGGTTGTCACGCTTTCTGTGGTCCTCATCACGACCGTCATCCTCGTTGACGGTCAGATCTACGGCTGGGAGGAGTACCTCACGCGGCGTGTGCAGGAAGCAGATTACCCGATCTGGCTGATCCGGCTCACATCGGACGACTTGACCAGTACGTTCGCCTGGCAGGGACTATTGGTCATAGCTTCGATAGTCACCGTCCTGTGGCTTCTCCGGCAGCGGGTCGCAGCGGCCCTGGCGGTGCTGGCTCTCCCGCTGCACGTTGTCGGCAATTTTCCCAAGGCGATCGTCGACCGTGACCGGCCCTCAGAGCTCTTTGAAGGCATCTTCGGGGTCGGTGGAGGGCGAAGCTTCCCCAGCGGTCACTCCGAATTCGCTGTCACTTTCTTCGGCTTCGTGGCCTTCCTGGTGCTGATACATCTCCGCGGCCGCCTCCAGCGAGTTGGCGTCGTCCTTGTTTGGCTGGTCTTCGCCATCTCTGTGGGGATCGGCCGCATCGCTGACGGCCGGCACTGGCCGCTGGATGTTCTCATCGGCTACGTCATTGGCATCGGGTTACTCTCGGGGCTAATCTGGCTCCACACGGCCTTCCGCCGGGCTAGGGAACGGGCTGAATAGCGATCCCCCGCGCCCCTGTGCTAGCGCCTACCGCTGTCGGTCATCAGGCTTTTCATAAGACCGGTTCGCCTCTTCCAACAGATTATTCAGCGTGGTGAACCATTCCCTAGTCACCTTAGCGTTGCCCAATTGGAGTGGAAACGGCCCTCTGCTTAGCTGAAAATGATGCATGTCGCCCTGATATGCTATGCGGACAAGGGCCGCGCTCCACCACCGATGCTTTTCTAGGTGCGTCACCTCGTCTATGTCCGACAAGTGGAAGCTGAAGCGATTTCGGCATCCAAAACAGCAGACGGTTCAGTAGGGGGAGCATCGTCCGGCGAATCCAAATGAGCCGGTCTTCGGTTAGGAAGGCTCGGCCAGGCGCTACTCTCGGAAAGATTATGCACAGTGCATCCGCGTCCAGCAGGATTCGTTCATCGTTCGCCAGTATCTCCTCGCAGCGCCGTCTAAGTTTGTCTTCCGCCATCCGCTAATCCGTTCCCCATCCGTTGCCAAGTTTCCTGTTTCGAGTTTCGGGTTTCGCCCTCACTCCCCTCGCAGCTCCTTCATCGCCCGCGGCAGCGCCGGCAGCAGATCCGAAGCCACCATCCCTGCGCTCCCCAGCTCCGCCCGTACCCGCTCCCCCGCCAGCCCGTGCAGGTACACCCCCAGGCTCGCCGCCTCGTACGGCTCCAAGCCCTGTCCTGAGCCTGCCTGCCCTGAGCTTGCCGAACGGGTCGAAGGGCCCTGCGCCAGCAGCCCCGCGATCGCCCCCGCCAGCACGTCGCCCGTGCCCGCGGAGGCCAGCCCTGGGTTCGCGAACGGGCTCAGCCGCGCCCGAACGCCATGCCCGTCCGGGTCCGGCGCCGCCACCACTGTGTTCGCCCCTTTCAGCACCACCGTTACGCCCCACTCCGCAGCGCACTTCCTCGCCACCGCCAGCCGGTCCGACTGTATCTCCTCCATCGGGAGCCCCGTCAGCCGCGACAGCTCTCCCGGGTGCGGCGTCACCACCGTCGGCGCTGAGATATCCTTCCACCAGCCCTCCACCTCGGACAGGTTGTTCAGCCCGTCCGCGTCGATGACTACGCCACGCAGGCCTTGTCCTGAGCCTGTCGAAGGAGTGTCCGCTTTTAGCCGGGGCAGCAGGGAGCGCATGAAGGCGTGGACGTACCCCTCCTGGCCCAGCCCCGGCCCCACCAGGAGCGAATCGTATCCTCCGCCCAGCGCCTGTCCCACCGCGTGGGCCCCCTCAGCGGTGAGGTACCCCTCCTCGTCTGGCAGCGGCTCGAACGTCGCCTCCGTGAGCTTGGCGGCGAAGATCGGATACAGCGTTGAGGCGCAGGCCAGCGTCACCAGGCCGGCGCCGGCCCGCAGGCCGCCCATGCAGCTCAGCACTGCGGCGCCGATGTAGCGGGGCGAGCCCGCCACCACCAGCACCCGCCCGAACGTCCCCTTGTGCGCCCCCGGCGGCCGCTCCGGCAGCGCCGACCGCGCCCAGCGGGCCGTCATCAGCTCCGTCCACTGCTCCGACTCGGTCTCCTTTGGTATGCCGATCTCCACCACCTCCACTCGCCCGGCGAGCTGCGCCCCCGGCAGGACGTGCAGCCCCACCTTGCTCCAGGCCAGCGCCACTGTGGCGTCGGCGGCCACGCAGCGAGGGTCGGCGGCGCCGGTGTCGGCGTCCACCCCGGTGGGCATATCCACCGCCAGCAGGCGCGGCGGCAGGGTCCTCCCCCGCGCCGCTCGCAGCCGCTCCAGCACCTCCGCCAGCGCCCCCTCGATGGGGCGGGCACTACCCGTTCCCAGCAGAGCGTCGATCACCAGGTCCGCCTCGACCAGCAGCTCCTCCAGCCGCTTGTACCCCTGCTTCGCGTCCTCCTCAGCCGTCGTCGCCGGCACTTCCGCCTTCAGGAGGGGCGCGAACACCGCGTCCTTCTTGTCGCGACGCTTCAGCAGGTACACGCTCACCCTCGCGCCCCACTCCCGCAGGTGCCGCGCCGCCACCAGGCCATCGCCGCCGTTGTTGCCCGGGCCCGCCAGCACCACGATCCGCCGCTCCGCCACCTCCCCCAGCAGCAGCCACGCCTCCTGCGCCACCGCCAGCCCCGCGTTCTCCATGAGCTGCCCAACCGGCACCCCTGCCCCCTTCTCCGCCTCCTGCATCTCCGCGACCGTGACCAGCTTCATGACCCATACTTCTCCGGCGCCGCCACGAACCGCCGCAGACACTCGTCCGAGCAGAACGCCTGCTCTCCTGAGCCTGTCGAAGGGCCCTCCAGCGTCAGCGTCGCCGCCGCCTCACCCGGCCCCAGCTCCATCCCGCACACCGGGTCGATCACCTTCTCCCTCCCCGCCGCGCTGACCGGACGCGCCTCGAACAGCACCAGCTCGTTCGCCAGCCCTTTTAACCGCCGCTTCCCCAGCCGTACGAACTCC
>JADFNQ010000034.1 GCA_022563285.1 Chloroflexota bacterium
ACGCCACGCTGCGCTTCATCGACTCCATCGCGCCGGTGCCGCCGGCGACGCTGCACACCAAGTTCGAGCTGGAGATCGGCAACGCCCTGCGGCGTGACCGTGAGGTCATCGGCTACGGGCAGTTCGTCGATAAGTACGAGCGGCGCGGCCGCCGCTGGTTCGTGTTCTCCGCCCGCTGGCGCGAGGGCTCCGGCCTGCTGGTCGCCCACTCCACGGTGACGCTGGTGTTCCCAGAGCAGGTGGAGACGAAGGACGAGCCGAGGAAGAAGCGAGAGGAGAAACCAGGCAGGGCGGAGATGCGCCTGGCCACGCGCACGCTCACGCAGGAGAAGATGACCGCCTACTCGGAGGACTCCGCCAACGCCCTGCGAGGCCAGTCCATCCACACCGATCCGGCCCTGGCGAAGAAGAAGGGCTACGCCAACAGCGTGGCCCAGGGGCTGATGTCCGCGGACTACATCTCCGAGATGATGACGAACGAGTTCGAGAGGGGCTGGCTGCTGCAGGGCCGCCTATCGCTGGCGTTCGTGCGGCCCGTCCTCTGCGGCGACACGCTCACGGCCTGCGCGGCGCCGCGTGAGGAGCTGGACGAGGGCGCGTTCAGCCGCCGCGTGTACGACGTCTGGTGCGAGAACCAGGACGGGGAGACGGTGACGGCGGGGACGGCGAGCGGGGTGGTGGCGGCGGGGTAGGCGAACCTTGCCGTAAACGTCAAAGTCCGCTACAATCCTGTCGCCAGTCGCTCCAGCCAGATCATAAGGAGGCCCCCTATGGCCAAGCACGCTCTGCACACAAAGCTTTGCGACATCCTCGGCATCGAATACCCGGTCGTCCTGGCCGGCATGGGCGGGGTCTCCCGCCACAAGCTGGTCGCCGCTGTCTCGGAGGCGGGCGGCCTGGGCATCGTCGGGGCGGCGACGATGGGCCCCGAGGAGCTGCGGGAGGAGATCCGCAAGGTGCGCGAGCTGACCGACAAGCCGTTTGGGGTGGACATCCTCCTGCCGACGATGGGGGCCACGCCTCAGGCCTCCGGCTCCGGAGCGGGCGGCGGCGGAGAGGGCGGCATCCCGCGCAACTGGCGCGATATGCTCCCCGCACCCCAGCGGGAGTTCGCCGCGAGCCTCCGCCGCAAGTTCGACCTCCCGGACGTGGAGCCGGACTTCCCGACCGCCAGCGGCCGCCTCGAGGGCACCCCGTTCGGGCCGGGGTTCAGCCGCTCCCAGATCGACACGATCCTGGAGGAGAAGGTGCCGGTGTTCGCCTCCGGGCTGGGCAACCCAGAGCCCTACGTGGAGGAGTTCCGCGCCGCGGGCGTCAAGGTGATCGCCCTGGTGGGGAACGTGAAGAACGCCCGCCGCGTAGCGGATGGCGGCACGGACGTCGTGGTGGCTCAGGGGGCGGAGGCGGGCGGACACACGGGCCGCGTGGGCACGATGGCGCTGGTGCCGCAGGTGGTGGACGCGGTGGCGCCGAAGCCGGTGCTGGCCGCCGGCGGCATCGGCGACGGGCGTGGCCTGGCCGCCGCCCTCTGCCTGGGCGCGGTCGGCGTTTGGGTGGGGACGGCGTTCCTGGTATCGAAGGAGGCGGCCTGGGACGACGTGCTTAAGCAGCGCATCCTGGACGCCAGCGAGGAGGACACGCGGGTGACCCGCATCTACAGCGGCAAGACGATGCGCAACATCAAGAACCCCCTGATCGAAGCCTGGGAGGAGAGCGGCGTGCCAACCCTGTCCTTCCCCTTCCAGGCGGCGGTGATCCGGGACGTTACGTTCGCCGCCGAGAAGGCCGGCCGCAAGGAGCTGGGGATGAACCCCGCCGGGCAGATCTCCGGAATGTTCAACGAGCAGCGCCCCGCCAAGGATATCCTGGCGGAGATAGTGGAGCAGGCGGCGGAGATCATCCAGCGCCTGCCGGCCGACGTGCCGGCCGTAACCTCGTAAGCGCCGAGCCCAGGAACGCCGCTTGCCCCTTTCGGGGACGTACCCTATCATCAAGCCGAAGTATGGCAATCTCGACGCCCAGTACGTTCGCCTACCGCAGCCGCAGGCTCGATCTCGACGGCCGCCGCGTCTTCCTTCGGGAGGCGATCCCCTCCACCCCTAAGCCGGAGACGCTCGTTCTTCTCCACGGTTGGGTCGGCACGTCCTCGTGGATGTTCCGGCACATCATGCCAGAGCTCGGCGCCCGCTACCACACGATCGTCCCGGACCTGCCGGGCTTCGGGCGCAGCCGCACGCTGTCTGAGATCCCCTCCATTGACGCCTACGCGGACTTCCTGGGCCGCCTCGCCGACACCCTGGAGATCGACCGGTTCCACCTGGTAGGGGTGTCCGTGGGTGGGACGATAGCTCTCGCCTTCGCTCACCGCTACCCGGAGCGGGTGCAGAAGCTGTGCCTGCAGGGGCCGGTCTATCGCAGCACGGACCTGCCGCGGCGCTTCCGCTTCATGTACGACCTCCTGGGCCGCACGGGCCTGATCGCGATCGTGCCGAAGCTGCTGATCAAGTGGTGGTTCATTGCGCGGCGCCTGGAGATGGCGCGCGACACGCGCCGCCTGTCCGCCGACGACAGACGGCAGATGCGCCGCGACGTTATGCGGGTGCCCAACGAGACGCTGATAGAGGTAGCGCGGCAGCTCCTGACGCTGGATATGACGGAGACGGCGCGCCGCATCTGCGTGCCCACGCTGGTGCTGGACGGCGCGGACGCCCGGATGGTGCCGGCCAAGGCGTCGCGAGAGCTGAGCCGACTGATCCCCGGCGCCCGCTGCCACATCGTTCCGGACGCCGCCCACAACCTCGTCCTGGAGAAGCCGCGCGAATTCCTGGATCCGCTACTGGCCTTCCTGGAGGGCGACACGTAGCCTTGCCCGCGGTATCCAGATCGCTATAATTGGCTCGACCCTGACAAGCGACACGAGGAGTCATATGCCTTCCGACGATACGCCTGCCGCCCTGGACGACATTCGAGTGCTGGACCTGGCCGGAGAGATCAGCCAGTACTGCACGAAGCTTCTGGCCGATCTGGGGGCTGACGTCATCAAGATCGAGCCGCCCGAGGGCGACCCCGTCCGCGGCCTGCCGCCCTTCTACCACGACGAGCCGGACCGCGAGAAGAGCCTGTACTGGCTGAACCTCAACACCAACAAGCGAAGCATCACGCTGAGCATGGCGGACCCTGAAGGGCGAAAGCTATTCGAGAAGCTGGTCGCCACGGCCGACGTGGTGGTGGAGAGCTTCCAACCGGGTTACCTGGACGGCCTGGGGCTAGGCTATGAGGGGCTGACCAAGATCAAGCCGGACATCATTCTGACGTCGGTTACGGGGTTCGGGCAGACCGGCCCGCACGCCCACTACAAGGCGCCGGATATCGTGGGGACGGCGATGAGCGGGATCATGTGGCTGGCGGGGCACCCTCAGGACCCGCCGAACATGCCGCCGCTGCAGCAGGGGTACACCTCGGCCTCGATTATCGCCGCGGCGGGGACGCTGACGGCGCTCTACCACCGGGACGTCCACGGCGAGGGCCAGCACGTGGACGTCTCCATGCAGGAGGCGCTCTCCATCGCCCAGGAGACGGCGATGCAGTCCTGGGACATGCTGGAGCTGTTGCGAAACCGTAACGGGGAGCGGGGGATGATCCCCATCAACGTGCCGGGCGTAGGCAGCTACGAATGCAAGGACGGCTACGTATTCGGGTACGTCGGGGCGCCGGGCGGCGCCGCGTGGTCCGAGCTGCTCGGCTGGATGATCGAGGAAGGCGCGGCTGAGGACCTGACAGAGGAGCCCTACCTTGAGTTCTGCAACAACCTGAACCTGCGGTTCCTAACTGAACTCTTCCGGGACACTTCAACGCTGGGAGAGAAGATCCAAATGTTGAACCACGTCGATGAAGTCCTCAAGCGGTTCATCGCCTCCAAAGGAAAGTGGGAGATGTACGAAGGCGGCCAGGGCCGCCGGTTGCTGTTCGGTATCGCGAGCACGCCGGAGGACATCGCCAGGAACCCGCAGCTCCAGTACCGGCAGTGGCTGACGCCGGTGGAGCACCCGGAGCTCCGGGACACGTTACAGTACCCGGGGCCGCCTTACCGGCTATCGGAGACGCCCTGGGCCATAAGGCGGCGGCCACCGCCGCTGGGCGAGCACAACGCCGAAATCTTCGAGGGCGAACTGGGTGTGAAGTCGGAGGAGCTGGAGCGCCTGAGCGCGGCGGGGGCCGTGTAGGGACGAGGGGAAAGAGGAGGACTGTGGCCGGTACAAAGATGGCGCTGGACGGGGTCAAGGTTGCGGACTTCTCCTGGTTCGGGGCCGGGCCCATCTGCGCCGAGCACCTGGCCACCTACGGCGCCACGGTGGTGCGGGTGGAATCGGAGACGCGCGTGGACGCCCTGCGCATGGTGCAGCCGTTCGCCAAGGACAAGACCGGCTACAACGTCAGCGGCTACTTCAACAACTACAACGCCGGGAAGCTGGACCTGACCCTCAACCTGAACACGGAGAAGGGACAGGAGCTGGCCTGCCGGCTCGTAGGCTGGGCGGACGTGTTCCTCACCAACTTCACGCCTCGGGTTGTCGAACGCTGGGGCCTCACCTACGACAAGCTGTCCGCCATTAACCCCCAGATCATCGCTGCCTACGTGCCGATGCAGGGGTACGAGGGCCCGCACCGGGACTTCCTGGGCTTCGGCCAAGTACTGACGCCAGTGACGGGCTACAACCACCTGTCCGGCTTTCCCCAGCGGCCGCCCATCGGGCTCGGCACCAACTACCCGGACTACGTTATCAACCCCGGTCATACGCTGGTGGCAATACTGGCGGCGCTCCGTTACCGGCGCAGGACGGGCAAGGGACAGCGCATCGAGTGCGCCCAGATCGAATCCTCGATCTGCCCCCTGGGGCCGGCGATCTTCGACTATACGGCCAACGGCCGGGTGCAGGAGCGGAGCGGCAACGGGCTGCCCTACGCGGCGCCGCACGGCGCGTTCAGGTGCAGACCGCTTAGCCCCGGCTCCACCGCTCCCGCCCACGAGCAGTGGATCGCCATCGCCTGCTTCACGGACGAGGAGTGGCGGGCGTTGGTGGAGGCGATGGGCGGCCCCGCTTGGGCGAAGGACCCGAAGTTCGGCAGCGCGACGGGCCGGAAGGAGCACGAGGCGGAGCTGGAGCAGGGGATCAGCGGCTGGACGGCGGAGAAGGACGCCCAAACTCTGATGGAGGAGCTGCAGCGGCGCGGCGTACCGGCCGGAGCCGTCCAGAGCGCCCGCGAGATGCTGGCCGATGAGCACCTGAAGGAGCGGGGATACTACGTCTACCTGGACCACCCGGAGGCCGGCCGCACCGCCTACGACGGGCCGCCGTGCAAGCTTTCGAAGACGCCAGGGCAACTGCGGTCGCCGGCGCCGCTCCTGGGGCAGCACACGGAGCAGGTGTGCAAGGAGGTCCTGGGCCTCTCCGATGAAGAGATCGCCGACCTGCTGGTTGCGGGGGTACTACAGTAGGAGCGGCAGATGAATCGTCGAATCGCGGAACAGCAGTGCGTTGACTGCGGACAGCCTTTCCAGATGACTCCTGAACATGTAGCCTGGTTTGCCAAGAAGGGTCTGGATATCCCCCGCCGCTGCAAGGACTGCCGGGCTCTGAAGAAGGCCAAGCGCGAGCTGGAGCCGCTCCCCAAGCCGCTGCTTGATGTCCTTAGAGACGCTCAGCAATTAGCGGCGGCGCGGGAACCCCGTTCCGCGTACGGGGACTTGGCCGAAAAGGTCAGGGGCCTTGTCCAGACGTTTGGCGCGTCGCTGCGCCGTGAGTCGTACGACAGATTGTGGTCCTATTGGGAAACACGGCACAAGGTAGTTCACGAGCGGCTAGTTCCTTCAAAGGCGGAGACAAGCGACCTAATCGCGTTTGCCCTCTCGATTGTCGATGAGCTTCACTTTCAGGAGCCAGCCTTTCAGCAGATCAGCGAGTTTTTCAAGTTTCCAAATGTCGAGCACCCCGACTGGCACACGGAATTCTGGGCTCGCGGACACAGTGCTACGATGTCCGGCGAAGAGGCGCTTGCCAAGATACTGGGGCACACGGAGGCTGATGAGGAGCCTGACGAGGAAATTGCTGGCCATCCTGAACGGAGAGCCAAGGCGAAGCCTGACTGGACGCCGGAACTACGCTCATGGCCCGATGTCCTTGCGGGCCCAGCGGGTGAGTGGGGTGAGAGCGAGATTGCCTTGGCTGCGGACGTGGTCACCCTCCCGGGCGATGCGGCAAGACGGCGGGATGTGTGGGCAGAATGTATCCGGGTTCTGCCCGCCTTCTACATCTGCTGCCAGCGGGAATATGCCTTCGAGGTTCTGGCCAGCACAGAGGCCTTGCCGGGCAAGAACCATAGTGTACTGGTCTTCTACGACGTCTACGGAAACACATTCGCGGACTTGTATTCCTCCATAGAGTTGACAGACTTGCGGCGCCTTCTGGACGGCCTCGGCAGACTAGAGAGCGAGCGTGACGGCGGCATCCGCCTTGAGCTAGCCAGGGAGCTCATTGAGACCTCATCACCCGCTCTCATAGTCAATTCAGTGAGATTCCATCCGGTGCAGCCCTCAGGCTATCCTTTCCCGATCGCTCTTGACGACTATCTGTGGTCTTTCGGAGAGTCGCTCCTCGATTGGTACTTCATGCACCAAGGCGCCGCAATAGGTGAACCCGAATGGGGACAGTTGATACAAGGAGAAGAATTAACCGATGCTCTTGAGAGGCTGATCAGAAACGACGTGTTGACCAGCCCAGAGCGGCTTGAGGCCTTGGGGGTCTGTCATCCGTCAGCAAGATCCTAGGCCTCTCCGATGAAGAGATCGCCGATTTAATGGTGGCCGGAGTTCTCCAGTAGGGCGCTTTATGATTGACAATAATGCGTGATAGAGCGACAATTCTCGCGGCGGGCAGTGAGGTCGTCCCTCCTCAATGGTACCCCCTTTGGGCAGCGCGGCTCGCTGCCCGCCCTGCTTAGTCAGAGCCGCCTCAGACGCGCCCTAGATACGGACAGCCTAGCGGACTCCTCATACGGCCTGAGTTGCCCTTCGTCAGGTTCGCATCGCGGAGCAGAGGCTGCCCACCCCTACGAGGCTTAACCCACCGATAGGTGAAAGCGTTGTAAATAGACGCAATCATACTAATCGGAGGGTGACATGATCGAAGCCACAAGACAGGCGTCCATCATCGACCGCATGATCCGTGCGGCCAGACTGGAGCCTCAACTATACGAAGAGGTGGAGCACGACCAGTCGGCCACCGGCCAGGCGCTGCTGGTGGTCGTCCTGGGGACCATAGCAGCCGGGATCGGCTTCCTCTCTGGCGGCATCGGCGCTCTCATCGTGGGCGCCATTGTCTTCCTAATCCTCTGGGCCGCTTACGCGTTCATCGCCTACTGGGTAGGCACGAACATCTTCAAGGGCCCGCATACGTCGGCAACCTGGGGAGAGCTCCTGCGCACCCTCGGCTTCGCCAGCTCTCCCAGGGTGCTGCTGGTCCTCACGGTCATACCCATCGTTGGCATCTTCGTGGGAACAGCGGTCTTCTTCTGGTGGCTGGTCGCGACGGTCATCGCCATCCGTCAGGCCCTGGACTTCGATACGGGCCGAGCGATAGCCACGGCGGTGGCCAGCCTCCTACCCCTGGTGGTGGCCTACTACGTCTTACTTGCCATAGTCGCCTAGGCCCCGCAGGCGCGGGCGCATAGTCGGGGGCTCTTCGCGAGCCGGGCAGTGCTGGTATACTGCCCCCATGACCGGCCTCGCTGACTACGGGCCGCTGTTCCGCGAAGCTTACGCCGCCCTCCACGGCGGCCACCCCGATGAGCCGTCCGCCACCGACAGCGGCCGCCGTCCGGAGGAGTCGCTGGAGGAGTCCCTGGCCCGCAGTCACAGCGAGGCGCTGGACAGGCTGCGGGCCCGGTTTGAGGCCTCCGAGCCGCCGAAGGAGCTACGGATGGCACACGGGCTGCTGTGCCGTCTGCTGGAATGCGCCGCGCAGGCTGACAGCGTACTTGCGGCACAGGTGGAGTCGTACCGCTGCGGCAACTTCCAGGACAGCATCTCCCACTCCGACCGCCTCCACAGCGTGGTCTCGGAGAGCGCGCGGCTGGACCGGGACCTCATACTCGCCCTGCGCAAGGCGGAGGAGGCCAGCCCGGGCACGCTTTCGGCGCTGGGGATCGAGGAGAGCGCGCCAGAGCCGTGAGCCGTGCCGCCCGCCCCTCGGCGGGCTCAGGATGAGCGGTCGTAGATACGATGTTGTCTCCCTAACGGCAATCGGCTACCATTCGGTCTAGCCCCATCGGCCATCGGAAATCCCGAGCGGCCAGTTTCGAGTAGCAGGGAGGCCCCCATGGCACTGGTTGACGGCGGCGACCTCGTCGCCCGCGCCATCAAGCAGGAGAACGTCGACACCATCTTCACCCTCTGCGGCGGCCACGTGCAGGCGATCTTCAACGCCTGCCTGGACGAAGGGATCAAGGTGATCGACGTGCGCCACGAGCAGGTCGCCGGTCACGCCGCCGAGGGCTGGTCGCGGGCCACCCGCCGCTGCGGCGTGGCGGTGGTCACCGCCGGCCCCGGCGTCACCGACTGCGTCACCGCCATCGCCAACGCTTACCAGAACCGTTCGCCCATGCTGGTGATCGGCGGCCGCAGCCCCCTGATGCGGTTCGAGATGGGCGCCCTCCAGGAGATGGACCAGGTGGAGCTCCTGCGCCCTATCACTAAGTGGGCCCGCACCGTCTACGACACCGCGCGCATCCCGGAGTACCTCGCCTCCGCCTTCCGCGCCGCCCTCACCGGCCGCCAGGGGCCGGCCTTCCTGGAGATCCCCACGGACGTCCTCTTCCGCAAGGTGGAGGAGAACGATGTCTACTTCCCCCAGAGCTACCGGCCCCAGGGCCGCGTCTACCCGGACCCGAAGCTGATCAAGCAGGCGGCCGAGATCATCACCAAGGCGGAGCGGCCGCTGATCATGGCCGGCTCCGCCATCTACTGGCAGGAAGCCCAGGAGGAGCTGCGCCACTTCATCGAGGTGGCGCAGGCGCCGCTGTACCTCAACGCTATGGGCCGCGGCTCCCTCAGTCAGGAGCACCCGCTGTTCTTCTCGCGCACCCGCCGCAACGCCCTGGGGAAAGCGGACGCCATCATCGTCATCGGCACGCCGATGGACTTCCGCCTCTCCTACGGCAAGCGCTTCAACCCGGAGGCGCGCACGGTCCAGGTGGACACCGACCCGCAGGAGCTGGCCCGCAACCGTGACATCGATGTGCCCATCGAGGGCGACGCCAAGGCCACGCTGGAGATGCTCATCGGCGAGCTGGAAGGCACGAAGAGCGATCACAAGGAGTGGATCACCGGCCTCCGTGACGCCGAAGGCAAGGTCCGCGGCCAGATGGAGGAGTGGATGAACTCCGACCGCGAGCCGATCCACCCCCTGCGCCTCTGCCGCGACATGGCCGAGTTCGTGGACGACAACACGATCGTCGTCGGCGACGGCGGCGACATCGTGAACCTGGCCGCCCGCGTGTTCCCCATCAACCACCCGGGCCAGTGGTACGACCCCGGCCCGATGGGCACGCTGGGCGTGGGCACCGGCTTCTGCATGGCGATCAACAGCGTCTACCCGGAGAAGCGCATCCTCATGGTGAACGGGGACGGCGCCTTCGGCCTCACCGGCTTCGACTTCGATACGTTCGTGCGCTTCAACATCCCGGTGGTCTCCGTGGTGGGGAACGACCGCCAGTGGGGGCAGATCACGGTGGGCCAGCGGGCGATGTACGGCAAGGAGCGCGTCATCGCCAGCAT
>JADFNQ010000035.1 GCA_022563285.1 Chloroflexota bacterium
GAAGAGGACGTAGTAGGAGATGGCGGCTGCCATCTGGGTGCAGTTGTCCTCAAGGAACTCCTCCACTGAGCGGCGGGCAAGCAGGATTGCCGTCTTCATGGGGCTGTGCACCGGCTCCAGTGACTGGGGTCGCTCGATAGGTCTCGCGAAATCTCCACCATGCAAGGGAATGGTATCAGAATTGACGGGGGTAGTAGGGGCTGACGCCTCGCGATCCTGTAACACGCCTGCGCGTTGCCGCCGCGATTGTGCGCCCTGCCTACCGGCAGGCAGGCTGGGCGGGGCGGGTGTCAAACGGGGTATTCCGCCGATCAGTTGGGCCACGAGCCGAGCGGGGCGATGTCAGTATGTCCGGGTGTCCATTAGGCGCATAGCGCTTGATTGACATGTGGTTCGATCTGCGCGAAGCTTCAACAAGTCTGAAAGCTGGTCGCGCACCCCAGAAGGAGGGACAAATGTCGCACGAAGGAAAGACCCAAATCAGCTTCATCTTCACCGTGCCCCCAGACCTGGATGCGGAGGGCGACCGGATCTTCGCTAGCCACGCCGCCTGGATGGAGAGAACGCACTACCGCGAGGGCAAATTGGCCCTACTGCTCTACAACACCGTGAAGGGAGCGGAGCTGTCGAATCCACTGGACCCATCGTCCGAACCATCAGGTAACACGAACCTCACCATCACCGAGGTCTACGCGACCCCAGCCGGGCTTGAAGACCATTGGAAGCAGGGCGCCGAGGGCTGGGAGGACTTCGGTGCGTTCATGGAGTGGGCCGGCAAGGTCAAGGTGGCAGTGTTGCACGGGTCTCCGGTCATCCATTCGCTCTGGTAGCGCCCGGGAGTCAGCTCCGGCTTCGATGCCGCCGCGATTGTGCGCCCTGCCTACCGGCAGGCAGGCTGGGCTGGGCGGCTGTCAACGGGGCGCGGGGGGCGGCTGGCCGGAGTCCCCCCAGAGCGAGTGAGGGGACAGGGTGGGGTTATGCTCGCCAGCGACTTTCAACGGAAGCCAACGCCCGTCAGGTATCCGACTAGGCCAATCAGCCCGGCAACAGCCAGGAGCCGCAGCCCCGCCCTAAGTGCCCCAGGCTCGCCCCGCAGGTGGCCCCCTAGGGCGCTAATGGTCGCCCGGAAACCCAATACGGCGAAGAAGGCAAAAGCGAGCCAGAAAACTACTGTCATATCTTACCCGCCGCCGCGATTGTGCGCCTGGTCCGGGCGGCTGTCAACGGTACGTATAACTACGTAGAAGATATACGGTACACGTTGACGAACCTGACGAAACATGGTATCGCTACACATAACACTCGAGCCAAAGACGGGGGTGAGCGATGACCAGCAAACCAGATCACAGGCGGGCGTTCCTCAAGCCACTGGTGCTGGCAGGCGTCATGGCGCTACTGGCGCTGCTGGTGGTGGCCGGCGAGGGCCAGCCCGCCTACGCCGCCACCTTCACCGTCACGAAGACCGCCGACACCAACGACGGGACCTGTGACGGCGACTGCTCGCTGCGGGAGGCGATAGGCGCCGCCAACGCCCTGGCCGGCGCCGACACCATCACCGTGCCCGCCGGCACCTACACCCTGAGCATCGCTGGGACGGGCGAGGATGCGAACGCCACCGGCGACCTGGACATCACCGACGACCTGACCATCAACGGCGCCTTCACCTCCATCGTCGATGGCGGCGCCCTGGACCGGGTGTTTCACATTCTTAGCGGCACCACGGTCACGATCTCCTACCTGACCATCCAGAACGGCTCCGCCAGCGGCGGCGGCGGCGGCGGCATCAGAAACGACGCCACGCTGACCCTCACCAACAGCACCGTCAGCGGCAACACGGGCGGCGGAATCCTCAACGCATTCGGCACGCTAACCCTCAAGTACAGCACCGTCAGCGGCAACACGTCAGCCGTCAGCGCCGGCGGCGGAATCCACAGCCTCGGCCCGCTGACCCTCACCAACAGCACGGTCAGCGGCAACTCGACCGGCACCAGCGGCGGCGGCATCTTTGGCGGCACCGGCAGCACGCTGACCCTCAACAACAGTACCGTCAGCGGCAACACGCCCGGCGGCATCGCCAACACCGGCACCGCTACCCTGAAGAACACCATCGTCGCCAATAACACTGGCGGGGACTGTACGAGTGGCGCTCCCACCTCTCTCGGCCACAACCTGGACAGCGACGGCACCTGTGCCCTCAGCGGGACGGGCGACATCTCTAGCGGCAACGCCAACCTGGGCGCCCTGGCGCTGAACGCCCCGGGTACCACCGCAACCCACGCCCTGCTCGCGGGCAGCGACGCCATCGACGCTGGCAACCCGGCCACGCCGGGCAGCGGCGGCAACGCCTGCGAAGCCACCGACCAGCGTGGCGTCGCCCGGCCTCAGGGCGCGTTCTGCGACATCGGCGCCTTCGAGCTAGAGGTCGGTGTCGGCGGCATAGCGGAGGTGCTCGTTGGCGGCGGGGAAGCCCCCGCTAGCACTGGGGCCGGCGCCGGCTCCTCGTCTCTCCTCTACGCCGCCCTGGCAGGGGCCGTAGCCGCAGGGGCGATCGCCATCGCGGCGGCCGGCTGGTACGCCAGGAGGCGCTGGCTGCGGTAGGGGGCGCCTACAGGTTGTCCAGCGGACTCCTCGTGGCGTGGGCTCGCTTCAAGTCATCCGCCGCCAGGTGGGCATAGGTTATCAGCATCGTGTAGCTCGTCCAGCCACCAGTCTGCCTCAGCGTCTCCAATCGGACTGCGTGTCTGCATTCGTATACTCAGCGGAGGGGTGGTGGCCCACCAGAAAGTGCACGGATGTGGTGGTGAGATGCGTATGGAGTTAGCACAACAGGCTAGTAGGTGTGGGCGGAGTCACCACTGGGTCATTGAAACCCCTGCTGGCGCCACCAGCAGGGGCCGATGCAAGCAGTGTGGCTCTGTCAAGACGTTCCTAACGGCGGAACAACAGAAGAAGTGGAGCTGGCAGCCTCGCTTCAAGCCCCGGAAGTGAGCATCTTCACACGAGGATGCTAGCCGGTCAGAGCATCTCCCGGACTGTACGGGTGGCGAAGGCGATGATGCTGACCCGCGGGTTAACCCCCACGTAGGAGGGGATAACGGCCACAACCCGCCGCCCGCTGGCTGTGATTCCCTTCGGTTTCTGGGGATGATATAGTACCCGACGCAGGGGCGCCAGAAGCGGCCCCCGTTGCGGTACGGCTCACCACACACTAATCGCGTAGCGCGCAGATCAGGGGGGACTCATGCCAGCCGAGAAGTTCGATGTAATGGTCGTTGGTGGCGGGACGGGCCGGGACATAGTGTTGGCTGCCGAGGAGCAGCGCCTCCGGGTGGCGGTGATCGAAAAGGGGCCTCTGGGCGGGACGTGTCACAACCGAGGCTGCATGCCTTCCAAGATGCTGATCCACAGTGGTGACGTGGCTGAGACCAGCAGGAGCGGCGAGAGGTTCGGCGTGATGAGCAGGATTGAGGAGATAGACTTCCCCTCAATCGTGAGGAACGTCTTCGCTGTGTTGGATGCGGAGACAGAGGAGAGGGAAGAGGCGTTCAGGAGGAGCGAGTACGTCACCTTCTTTCAGATGGAGGGGAGGTTTATCGGCCCGAAGTCTATGAAGGTAGGGGACAGAGAGATAACGGCGGACATAGTGTTTATCATGGGCGGCACAAGACCTATCGTTCCTGAAATCAGAGGGGTGGAAACCGTCCCCTACCTCACCAGCGACGAGGCGCTTCGCCTGGACGAGCAGCCCAAGCGGTTAGTGGTCATCGGCGGCGGATATGTCGCGGTCGAGCTCGCGCACTTCTTCGGTTCTCTGGGCACAGAGGTAACCATCCTGGTGCGGGGAGAGACGCTTCTGGACAGAGAGGACAGCGAGATCGCTGAGTGGTTCTCGCGTGAGTTTTGCGCCAAGCACAACGTGCTGTTCAACACTGAAGCGGAAGAGCTGTCCAAGAACGGGGACGGCGTACAGATAAAGCTGAGCGGCAACGGTCAGACGATCTCGACGGACCAGCTGCTGTTCGCGACGGGCAGAAGGCCGAATACCGATATTCTGGATGTCGCGGTGACGGGGGTGGATCTGGACGAGAAGGGGTTCATCAAGGTCAACGAGCACCTCGAAACGAACGTTGATGGCGTCTGGGCTCTGGGGGACATCGTGGGGATCATGACTCTGAAACACGTTGCCGTCCGACAGGCCAAGCACGTCATACGAAACGTCTTCTTCAACGAGAGGAAGCCGATGCGTTACGGCGCGATCCCCCATGCTGTGTTCAGCTCGCCGCAAGTAGCGGCCGTGGGGAAGACCGAAGACGAGCTGAAGGTGGAGGATGCCCCGTACAAGGTAGGGCGGTACGAGTTCAAGAACACGGGTATGGGCATGGCGCTAAAGGAAAACGGACTGGTCAAGGTGCTGGCGAGCGAAGCAGATGGGATTCTCGGCTGTCACATCGTTGGGCCGGATGCATCTTGCCTTATCCAAGAGCCCGTAGTCGCTATGAACACCACGGGAAAACTGGATGCCATCATCGACGCGGTTCACGCTCATCCCGGTCTCCCTCAGGTAGTCGAAGAAGCCTTCAAGTCGGCAAAGATTGCCACGGTCTGAGAGAGCCCGAAAATAGAAACTGGCAGGGGCGGCAGGACTCGAACCCGCGACCTGCGGTTTTGGAGACCGCTGCTCTGCCAACTGAGCTACGCCCCTGCGTTTTGAGGGCCGCTACCGCCTACGGCGGATACGCCCCTGCGCCGTACTTGAGTATAGCAAACGCTGCCCGAACACGGGTCAAGCGCTGCCGGCGGCGCGCCCCTGGAGTGCCAGCGCCCGCTCCGGGTAGTTTGTGACGATCCCGTCCACGCCCAGGTCGAGGAGGCGCTGGATGTCGCGCTCCGTGTCCGCAGTCCAGGCGTAGACGGCCAGGCCGTGTCGCCTGGCCTGGGCTATGACGCTGGCGTCCAGGTTCAGGTGGAACACGCTCACAGCCTGGAGGTCCAGCCGCAGGGCAAGGTCCTGCATTGAGGGCCAGTTGCCCATGCTCTGCGGCGCGATGAGCAGGGCGCCGGGAACCATTGGCTCCGCCTGGCGCATCGCCTCCAGGGCGGGCGGCAGGAACGACCACACCATCACGTCCGCCAGCGCTTCGGCGGCCCGGATCACCTCCGCCAGCGCCCGCTCGCAGCCCGGCCGCTTGATCTCCGCCACCAGCAGGGCGCGGCCGCGGGTCATCTCCAGCGCCTGGGCGAAGGTGGGGACGGGCTCGCCGCCGGCGTCCAGCGCCTGGAGCTGCTCCAGGGTGAGGGACACGAGGTCTCCACTGCCGTTGGTGGTGCGGTCCAGCGTCAGGTCGTGCATGAGGACGGGCAGTCCGTCGGCGCTGGCCTGGACGTCCACCTCGATAGCGTCGGCGCCGATCTGGAGGGCAGCGCGGATCCCGGCAAGCGTGTTCTCGGGCGCGTGTCCGGCGCGGGCGCGGTGGGAGATGACCAGGGGGCGCATGCCCCGATTATAGGGTAGTACGGGGAGGGAGCGGCGCTAGTTCGTGTCGGCCGTCTCGAAGAGGGAGAGCATCGTTTGGCGCTTGTCCACCACATCGGCGGCAAGGTCGCGAGCGGTCAGTGCCAGCTCAAATCGCAGCGGTGATGTGGCCAGTTCGTGCTTCAGGTCTATCTGGCAGGCGATGTGATGCAGCCGTTGGGCCAGGTAGCGCACCGCCACCCGCCAGTCGATGACAGGCTCGACGAGGCCGGGCAGGCCGTGGTCGCGGCAGAAGAAATCGGTGGCCCGGTCAATGTCCGATTCCAGGCGGGTGGAGGCCATGCGGTGGGCCGCGTTGGTGATATCCCACTCGTCTTCGCTTTCGGCCAGGAAGGGGACGAAGCGAGCGAGACGGGTGCGTACCGTCTCTGCGCCGTTCTGGTAGTCCAGCTCCCGATTGCGGCGGCGTTGCTCGGCGAGAAACAGGGCTAGCAGGTCGTATTCCGCATCTATCAGGGCCAGACCTTTGGGCAGCACTGACACCAGGTAGTCGGCCCAGGCGCGCGCCTGCTTGTCCAGCTCGTCCACTTTGCGCTGGACGCGCCGCAGGGTACGCTCGTCGTGCGGGATATAGAGGTCTTCTTGTTGGCTAAGCAACTCGGTCTCACTCTCAGTCGGCCGGTGACACTCATAGTTAAAGAACCAGCGCAGGCTCCTGATGTTACAGTCGCGGGACAGCTGCTCGGTTAAGAATCGGGAGATGTCGGTCCCCGGGCCTGGCGCAGCTCCGGCGACCTATCGTCCTCGGGCAGGCGGCTGCTAGAATGGCCCTGACTCAGGAGGAGGTAGAATGACTGTCGATAGCTTCAAGTTCCTGCCCGGATCGATCGCCGCCTACTACCGCAACCTACCCGTCCAGCGGGATGAGCCCGTCCCCTTCACCCCTCTGTCCAAGCCTCTGGAGCAGTGCCGCTTTGCCCTGGTGACCACGGCAGGCATTCACCAGGTGGGTAAGGAGCCTCCCTTCGACAGCGAGCGCGAGAAGCGGGAGCCGATGTGGGGCGACCCGACCTTTCGCCGCATCCCCCGCGAGATCAAGCAGGAGGAGATCGGCGCCTGCCACCTCCACACCAACAATCGCGACATCATCCTCGACCTGAACATCGCCCTTCCCCTGCAGCGCTTCCTGGAGCTGGAATCGGAGGGCGTCATCGGCTCGCTTGCCCCCACCAGCTACTCGTTCATGGGCTATCAGATGAACACGGCGGAGTGGCGGCAACGCTACGCTCCGGAGGCGGCGGCGCTGATGAAGGAAGAGGGGGTGGACGCCGTCTTCCTGACCCCGTTCTGACCGGACTGCTGCCGCAGCGTGTCCGTGCTGGCGCGAACGTTCGAGGAGACGGGGATGAGCACCGTCCTGGCGACGATGATGCCCCACTGGGCGGAGCGGCTGGGGGTGCCGCGAACGGTCGGCGTGGAGTTCCCCTACGGTCATCCCTTGGGCCGCCCCGGCGACCGCGAGACGCAGATGGGTATCATCCGGTCGGCGCTGAACCTGCTGGAGGAGGCGACCGCGCCGGGCGAGATCCGCGAGCTGGACTACGTCTGGCCCCAGGAGCTGGACGAGGCGAAAAGGGACTGGCAGCCGTCTGAGCCTTCGCCCATCATCCGGATGCTCCGAGACCAGGCAAAGGCCCGGCGGGAGGGAGGCGGCTAGGCGATGTCGCTCCAGTTTCCGGGCGGCTTCTACTGGGGCTGCGCGACCTCCTCTCACCAGGTGGAGGGGAACAACCGCAACAACCAGTGGTGGGCCTGGGAGCAGGAGGGCGGCAACATCCGCGACGGCACCACCTCCGGTCTGGCCTGCGACCACTACAACCGGTTCGAGGAGGACTTCGCGCTGGCGGAGGCGCTGGGCCACAACGCCCACCGGCTGTCCATCGAGTGGAGCCGCATCGAGCCGGAGGAGGGACGCTGGGACGAGAAGGAGGTGGAGCACTACCGGCGGGTGATGGAGTCGCTGCACCGGCACGGCCTGATCCCTTTCGTCACCCTGCACCACTTCACCAACCCCATCTGGTTCGAGCAGCAGGGCGGATGGACCAGCCCGCGGTCGCCCGACCTGATCGCCCGCTACGCCGGCTACATGGCGAAGCAGATGGGCGAGGCCGTCCCTTTTTGGATTACGATCAACGAGCCGTCCGTCGTCCCCGCAGCCTGCTACATCGCCGGGCTGCACCCGCCCTGCAAGCGGGACCTGGCGCCGGCGATGACCGCTGCCCGGCACATACTCATCGCCCACGGGAAGATGTACGGGGCGATCCGGGAGACGGCGCCCCACAACCCGCGGATCGGCCCCGTCCTCAACATGATCGACGTCCAGCCGGCGTCCGACTCGGACGAGGATCGCCAGGCGGCCCAGCGCTTCGACCAGTACTGGAACACCTACTGGCTGGAGGGGATCAAGAACGGCGTCGTCGGGCCGCCGGCGGGCGGCGGCGAGGAGGCGCCGGGGCTGAAGGGGACGTGGGACATCATCGGCCTGAACTACTACTCGCGCGGCGTGATAGCGGCGGGCCCCCCGCCCATGGGGATCCACCAGGTGCAGCCGGGGCCGGACGCGGAGACCAGCACGATGGGCTGGGAGGTGTACCCGGAGGGGTTCTACCGTGTGCAGGCGCGGCTGAAGGCGTACGGCAAGCCCGTTTACATAACCGAAAACGGCATCGGCGCCGACGACGATGAGCAGCGGCAGCGCTATATCGTACGCCACCTCCGGCAGCTCCACCGCGCCATCAGCGAGGGTGTGGACGTGCGCAGCTACCTGCACTGGAGCTTCCAGGACAACTTCGAGTGGGCGGAGGGGTTCCGCCAGAAGTTCGGGCTGATCGCCATGGAGGAGGGGACCCGCAACCGCCTGCCCCGGCCCAGCGCCGGCATGTTCCGCGACATCGCCACGGCCAACGCTGTGTCGGACGATCTGCTCGCGCGATACGGGGAGTAGGGGGCTTGACAAGAGTAAGTCGAGCCTGCTATCTTCGTGATGTAGACCCCCACCCAGGGGGTATGGGTAAGACCAGACGGGCAAGGAGCAGAGATATGCGAGCAGAGACGAAGCAGGACGCCCTCAAGCGCATGAGCTACATCGAGGGGCACTTCCAGGGGATCCGGCGCATGGTGGAAGAGGAGAAGTACTGTGTCGACATTCTCAAGCAGACGTTCGCCGTCCGCCGCGCCATCGAGAAGCTGGAGGGGAAGATCCTGGACAACCACCTCCACACCTGCGCCATCGACGGCATCCGCGACGGCCGCTCGGACGAGGTGATCGGCGAGCTGCTGGAGCTGTACGAGCTGGCGAAGAAGTAAGGAGACACGAGAAGGGAGACGTGATGTCTACGGAGACCACCCTGAAGATTCCCGCCATTCACTGCGGCGGCTGCGCGCAGACGGTGACACGCACCCTGGAGGCTCTGCCCAGCGTGAAGGTCACCGAGGTCGACACGGCAACGAAACTCGCGCGTGTGCAGTTCGATGAGTCCGCCGTAGGCCTCGACCGCATCCGAGAGGCCCTGGACGAGGTCGGCTTTAGCCCGGACGATTAGCGCCCGAGAGAGGCGGGCAACGCCAATGGCTGTATCTCCGATCGAAGAACCTCGCCAGTCCCTCTGGGCCCGCTGGGGCGAGAAAGGTCAATTCTTGTTCGCGCTGGCCGTGGGGGCGGGGCTGGCCCTCATCAGCTGGCAGGCGGGGGTGCTGGACACCAACATCTTTGGCGGCGTCTCGGACGATGCCGTCTCCGCGGGCGGTCCCGGCTCCCTGGTGGCGATCGGGGCGGCGTTCGTCATCGGCGCGGTCATGATCGTGCTGCCCTGCGGCTTCCCATCCGTGTTCGTGGTGCCCTCGATCCTGGGCTCCCGAAAGGGGCTGGCGCAGCGGGGTGTGCTGAGCGGGCTGTTCCTGATCGGGAGCGCTCTGCCGTTGGCGGCGGTGGGAGTCGGCCTCGGCTTTGCCGGCGAGGGCGTCCTGAATCTGCTGAGCGAGCAGTCGGCGAGGATGAGCTTCGCCGTCGGCCTCTACTCCGCCCTGGGCATTTTGGCCATCGTCTACGCCCTGGGCGAGCTGGGGCTCTTCAATGTGCCCAGCCTTCTGGGCAGGATCACAGGACCCGACATGCCCGACCAGGAGAAGCCGTACCGGCGGGCGCTGGTGCTGGGGGGCACGTTCGGGGGTGGCCTGGGCATCGGTTTCCCTTTGTCCACCTACTACATCCTCCTGGGCTGGGCGGCGGCGGCGGCGAACCCCCTGTACGGGGCGATCCTGCTGGGCGTCTACGGCCTGGGCCGGCTGGTACCGGCGG
>JADFNQ010000036.1 GCA_022563285.1 Chloroflexota bacterium
AGCCGGAGAAGGACGGCCTGTTCTGCGAGAAGATCTTCGGGCCGACAAAGGACTTCGAATGCTACTGCGGTAAGTACAAGCGGGTGCGCTACAAAGGTATAGTCTGCGACAAGTGCGGCGTAGAGGTAACCCGGAGCAAGGTCCGGCGCGAGCGCATGGGCCACGTCGAGCTGGCCTCGCCGGTGGCTCACATCTGGTTCGTAAAAGGCACGCCCAGTCGCATCGGCCTCCTGCTGGACCTTTCGCCCCGCAGCCTGGAGCGCATCCTCTACTTCGCCCAGTTCGTCGTCACCTCCGTCAACGAGGAGGTCCGTGAAAAGGCGCTGGAGGAGTTGCGCCAGGAGATGGACCAAGTCGCCGCCGAGAAGGAACAGGAGTACGCGGAGCGCATCGCCGCCGTCGAGAACACAGCGGCGGAAGCCATCACCAAGCTGGAGAGCCAGCGGGAGGAGAAGCTCGCCACCCTCGACGCCAGCTTCGAGAAGAAGGCAGCCTCCCTGCAACAGAAGGGGGAAACCCTTGAGCAGGACATCGCCCGCATGGGAGACAAGCCTTCCACTAAGAAGCTGGCCCTGCCCGGTACGGGCCCGTCTGGGGATGACGAGTTCATCATCGCCGAACGGTACGCTCCCGTCCCCAAGAACGCGTCCAGGCGGCTCCAGTCTGAGCTTCAGAAGCGCCGCAAGGCGCTGGATAAGGAGCACGCCAAGAAGCGGCGGGCGCTGGAGAAAGAGCTGGCCGCGGAGATCAGCCAGCGGCGAGTTGCGGGCACAGCCGATCTGGAGCCGCTTCGCAAGGAGGTCATGGGGGAGAGGGAAGCCGCGCAGGCCGAGTGCCAGGAACTCATCGATATCCTGGAAGAGATCAAGGATCCGATCCGCGATGACCAGTGCACCCTGCTCCCCGAGCAGAAGCTGCGGGAGATCTCCGGCCGCTACCCTGACTTGATGACGAAAGGCATGGGCGCTGAGGCCGTCACGGACATCCTGAGCCGCCTTGACCTGGATGCGATGGCCGTGATGCTGCGGGCGGAGATCCAGAACTTCAGCGGACAGCGCCGCAAGAAGGCAACCAAGCGCCTGCGCGTGGTGGAGGCGTTCCGCAGGAGCGGCAGCAGGCCGGATTGGATGGTCCTGGGCCTTCTGCCCGTGTTGCCTCCGGACCTGCGGCCCATGGTCCAACTGGACGGCGGCCGCTTCGCCACCAGCGACCTCAACGACCTCTACCGGCGCGTGATTAACCGCAACAACCGGTTGAAGCGGCTGCTGGAGTTGGGCGCCCCGGAGATCATCATCCGCAATGAGAAGCGGATGCTCCAGGAGGCGGTGGACTCCCTCATCGATAACGGCCGCCGCGGCCGCGCCGTCTCCACGGCCGGCAACCACAAGCTGAAGTCTCTTTCGGACATGCTCAAAGGGAAGCAGGGGCGCTTCCGCCAGAACCTGCTGGGGAAGCGCGTGGACTACTCCGGCCGCTCCGTCATCGTGGTGGGGCCGGAGCTGGAGCTGCACCAGTGCGGCCTCCCCAAGCGAATGGCCCTGGAGCTGTTCAAGCCGTTCGTCATGCACGCCCTTGTCGCCCGCGGCTTGGCGCACAACATAAAGTCCGCGAAGCGCATCGTAGAGCGCGCCCGTCCAGAGGTGTGGGACATCCTGGACGATATCAGCAAAGAGCGCCCCGTGCTGCTCAACCGCGCACCCACGCTCCACCGGCTGGGCATCCAGGCGTTTGAGCCGGTGCTCATTGACGGCAGCGCCATCCAGATCCACCCCCTAGTGTGCACCGCCTTCAACGCCGACTTTGACGGCGACCAGATGGCCGTACACATACCCCTATCCCGCGCCTCCGTCGCTGAGGCGCGCCAGGTGATGCTCTCCACCCAGAACCTCCTCCTCCCCTCCAACGGGGAGCCGGTAGTGGCCCCCACCCTGGACATCGTCTTCGGCTGCTACTACCTCACAGATACCGTTGACGGCGCCAAAGGAGAGTTCAAATCTGAGAACGGGACCTCGTTCCAGGGGGTGTACGGCAGCTTCGATGAGGCGAAGCTAGCCCACGATATGGGCCACCTTGACCTCCGCGCCCGCATCCGCGTTCGCGACGCGAGGACGGACGGCCAGCTCGTGGATACCAGCGTGGGGCGCATCATCTTTGATGAAGTGCTCCCGGAGGAGCTGGGCTTCCGCAATCAGATCATGGACAAGAAGGGCCTCAAGGACCTGGTGCTAGAGGCCTCCGTCAAGCTCGATGGAGTCCGAACCGCCCAAATGGTCGATCGCATGAAGGGTGTCGGCTTCAAGTACGCCACCAAGTCCGGCATCTCTATCGCCATGAACGACCTCAAGGTGCCGGAGAAGAAGGATGAGCTGCTCGCCAGCGCGGACCGGATGATCAGCGAGATCGAGGAGCAGTACAACCTGGGGCTCATAACGGAGGAGGAGCGCTACAGCCAGGCCGTCTCCATCTGGCGCAACACCACAGACGAGATGCAGGAGCTGATCCAGGACAACCTGAGCAAGTACGGCGGCGTCTATCTCATGGCGATCAGCGGCGCCAAAGGTAACATCAGCCAGATCGCCCAGATGGCGGGCATGCGCGGCCTCATGAGCGACCCCTCCGGCCGCATCATAGATCTGCCCATTCGCTCCTCCTTCCGGGAAGGGCTCACCGTGCTGGAGTACTTTATCTCTACTCACGGCGCCCGCAAGGGGCTGGCCGACACAGCCCTGCGCACCGCTGACAGCGGCTACCTGACGCGGCGCCTCATAGACGTCTCCCAGGATGTTATCGTCCTGGAGGATGACTGCGGCACCACCGCTGGCATCTGGGTCGGGGAGCCGGTGGAGAAGGGGCTCTTTGAATCGCTCCACGAGCGCATCATCGGCCGCTGGGCCGCCGCCGATATCGCCCATCCCGAGACGGGCGAAGTCATAGTGGAACGGAACAACGAGATCACGGTAATGGCGGCCGACCAGATCGTGGAGGCCGGCATCAACCGCGTCTACGTGCGGTCCGCCCTCACCTGCCTAGCGCATCGAGGTATCTGCCGTCCCTGCTACGGCCGTGACCTGGCCCGTAACCATCTGGTGAAGAAGGGGGCGGCGGTGGGGATCATCGCCGCCCAGAGTATCGGCGAACCGGGCACGCAGCTCACCATGCGTACCTTCCACACCGGCGGCGTGGCCGGAATCGACATCACCTCCGGACTGCCCCGCGTGGAGGAGCTGTTCGAAGCCCGCGTCCCCAAGGGGTCCGCCCTCATCTCTGAAATCGATGGCCTGGCGGAGATCAGCACCGAGGGTGAGACCCGCCGCCTCAAGGTGATCAGCGCGGAGATCTACCGCGACGACTACGCCCTGCCGGAGGGCGCCAAGGTGGTAGTGAAGGACGGCGCGGACGTGGAGCAAGGGGCGGTGCTGGTCGAGCTACCACAGCCGAAGCCAAAGAGGAAGAAGGACGCTAAACAGGCTCTGGTCCCGCCGGGGGAGATCCTGGCCCGCACCGGCGGTAAAGTCTCCCTGACCGGAAAGAGGAAGATCACGGCGCTCTCCATCACTTTTGAGGAGCGGGACGAGCGCGAGTATTCCGTGCCAGCCACGGGCCGCCTTCGCACCCGGGACGGCGACCAGGTCCACTCCGGCCAGGCCCTTACCGATGGCCCCCTCAACCCACAGGACATCCTGCGCATCCAGGGACCCGAGGCCGTCCAGATATACCTCGTGGAGGAGGTACAGAAGGTCTATCGCGCCCAGGGCGTGACGATAAACGACAAGCACATCGAGGTGATCGTGCGCCAGATGCTGCGGCGTGTGCGCGTCGACACCCCCGGCGACTCCGAGCTCCTGCCGGGCGAGCTGGTGGACCGCTTCCGGTTCGAGAAGGTGAACGCCAAGGTGCTGGCGGAGGGCGGGGAGCCCGCCACCGCTCAGCCCGTACTCCTCGGCGTCACTAAAGCCTCGCTCAACACGGATAGCTTCCTGGCCGCTGCCTCTTTCCAGGAAACGGCCCGTGTCCTCACGGAAGCCGCCATCAACGGCTCCGTGGACCACCTGCTGGGCCTCAAGGAGAACGTCATAATCGGCAAGCTCATCCCGGCCCGCGCCGCCATCGTGGTTGAGGTGCCACCCAAGCCGATCCTGCTCCGCCTGCCGCCGCAACTCACAGGCGGCGACGGCGAGACCCCCTCCCCAGCACGGCTGGTCAAGGAGGTAGGGGCGACCGGCAATGAGACCGCTAAGGTGGAGAAGCTCGGCGAGGACAAACTCTCAGAGGATGGCAAAGGAGAAGAGGAGTCAGGCCAGGGCGAGCCCACTGCCGAGAAAGAAAAGGATACCAACGCGGAGGAACAGAAGTAAGCGAACCCGGCACGGAACGACGGACAAGGGGCCCCGGAACAGAAGTCCCGGGGCCCCAATGATAGTGATCGAGCGGACATAAATGGCTGTTCCCAAGGCGGCGGCCAAACCCGGCGCCAACCCACTGGACACCGCCATCGCCCAGTTTGAGAGGGCGGCGGACAGACTCAACCTTGACCCCGGCCTACGCCAGGTGCTGGGCACCTGCAAGCGGGAACTCACCACGCACTTCCCCGTCCAGATGGACGACGGCTCCACGAAGGTTTTCACCGGCTACCGCGTTCAGCACAACCTGGCCCGCGGCCCGGCCAAGGGCGGCATCCGCTATCACCCCGCCGTCGGCTTGGACGAGGTGCGAGCCCTGGCTATGTGGATGACCTGGAAGAGCGCCCTGGTGAACGTCCCCTACGGGGGAGCTAAGGGGGGCGTCATCGTCGATCCCAAGGCTCTATCCGAGACGGAGCTGGAAAACCTCACGCGCCGCTACGCCACGGAGATAAGCATCGTCATCGACCCCATCCGGGACATCCCGGCCCCTGATGTGGGAACGGACGAGCGCGTCATGGCCTGGATCATGGACACCATCAGCATGCACCGGGGCTACACCGTGGCAGGGGTAGTCACGGGCAAACCGGTCAGCGTTGGCGGCACGCTGGGCCGCAAGGAGGCCACGGGGCGCGGGATCCTCTATCTGATCCAGGAGCTGACCCGCGATCACGGCATCCCTCTAGAGGGGGCCACCGTAGCCGTGCAGGGTTTCGGCAACGTCGGCGGCGTTGCCGCCACTCTCCTCGCCCGCGAAGGCGCCCGCGTCGTCGGCGTGTCCGACACCAGCGGCTGCCTCTACAACGAGAAGGGCCTAGACGTTGAGACGCTATGGCAGGGCAAGAAGGAAGGCGCCAGCCTGAGCGAGCTAGGCGGTGGCGACTGCCTGGGTGGCGATGAGCTGCTGTCCCTGCCGGTGGACTTCCTCATACCCGCCGCCCTTGAGGGACAGATCACCGCCCAGACCGCCCGCAACATTCAGGCCAAGTTCGTCATCGAAGGGGCCAACGGCCCCACGACTCCCGATGGAGACGCCGTGCTGGCTGAAAAGCAAGTGCTAGTCGTGCCGGACATACTCGCCAACGCGGGCGGCGTCATCGTATCCTATTTCGAGTGGGTGCAGGACCTGCAATTCTTCTTCTGGGAGGAAAAGCAGGTCTGCGAACAGCTGCAGAGAGTGATCACCAGCGCCCTTCGGGAGGTGCGCGCCCGTGCCGAACAGGAGAACGTCTCGCTCAGGGAAGCCGCCATGCTCATCGCCGTCTCCCGCGTCGAGGAAGCGACGCGCTTACGGGGGATCTACCCGTAGGTCACGCCTCCCTCTGCTCCTAGCCGCCGGGCTGCTGCTGACCGCCCTTGGCTTCTCGGCCTGCAACGGCGACGGCGGAGAGCCTCCCCCAACGACTTCGGACTCCGGTGAGGCGGAGCGCGTCGCCTACCAGGCGGAGGACGGCCTGCGGATCATCGCTGACTTCTACGCCCCCCTGAAGAGCGGCCCCACTCCCGCGGTCCTCCTCCTGCACCAGTTCGGCGGCAGCCGCGCCCAGTGGGCGGACCTCATCCCGGACATCCTCCAGTGGGGCTACGCCGTGCTCGCGCCCGACCTGCGCAGCTTCGGGGAGAGCACCGTCATCACCCGCGCCGGTGAGGACGAAGACTACACGCTGGAGAACCTGGACGACATGGTGCTGGACGTGGCCGCCGCCATCGAGTACCTGAAGACGAGGAGAGAGGTGAGCGCCGGACAGATCGGCGTGGTGGGCGCCAGCGTCGGCGCCAACCTGGCATACGTCGCCTCAGGCGCATTCCCGGAGGTGCTGGCCGCCGTCTCCATGTCTCCTAACGCCAACCCGCAGGGCGGTGTCCTCCTGGGCAAGAACATCCCCGGCTTCAGTCCGCGCGCCGTGCTGTTCATGTCCGACGTGGCGGAGGCCGGCGATGCCCAGGCGCTGGCGCAGACGGCGGCGGAGCCGGTCAACGTGATCGTCTACGAAGGCGCCAGCGCCCACGGCGTCCAGCTCCTGCCCAACCCGCAGGTGAAGCCGGACATGCGGGGCTGGCTGGCAGCAAACCTACCGCTCTCATCTGGAGACTAGCCTCAGGACCGTTTGACCGTCGCTGGCTACTGCCAGCGGAACAGCCGCACGGAGAGAGCGAACCCGCCGACGATCCAGGCCGCCAGCGCCGCCCAGCTCAGCCACAGGTCGCCCAGACCACCACCGTGGTTCACCACCTCGCGTAGGACGTTGTTGAGGTGAGGGGGATGGCGTTGACCAAGGGCGCCACAGCCGGCGGCGGCTCCATCGAGAAGTACGATCCGCCCAGTGCAATCAGGTAAGGTGGAAGCCCGCCCGCGCACCCGTAACCTTTCCCCAGCAGTGCGCGTTGACATATGTGAGGCTGCTCTGCCAGCTTCGACACAACCGTATACCAATATCGACGCCTAATCCGCCGTTGGCGGAGCGGGGGACCCACCCGCAGATGCGGGCTCCGGGGTGAATCTCGCCTCAGGCGAGTAGGCCAGCTCCTTCGGCCGAACCCGTCAGCTAACCTCGCAGGCGTGGAAGGAGAGGCTAGGTTCAAACCTTATTACGAGGGGCGAGAGGCTAGACCTCCCGCCCCTCTCGTCGTCCCAAAGCTATGGCTACGCGTGAAGACGTCCGGACTATGACTCGACCCGAAGACGAGTCCACCCCGACCGAGAGGGCGTCCTTCGGGTGGTTGGAGTACGTGCTCCTGGTGGGTGTCGCCCTGCTCATGACCGCCTTCGCCGCCGGTTTCTTCTACTACGGCGCGGACACGAGCAACCTCAAGTCCTGGGGCTACGCCGGGTTGTTCCTGATCAACCTGATAGGCGCCGCCTCCATCCTCCTGCCCTCACCCGCCGTGGCCAGCGTCTTCGGCGGCGGTGCGCTGCTGGACGACCTCCTGGGGGTACCCGCGTTCATCTGGGTCGGTCTCATCGCCGGCCTGGGCGAGGCGCTGGGCGAGTTCAGCGGCTACGCCGCCGGCTACGGCGGTCGCATCGTGTTCGTGAACCGGCCGGAGTACAAGCGCGTCCACGGTTGGATGGAGCGCCACGGCACCGTGATCATGTTCCTGCTCTCCGTATTCCCCAACCCGCTGTTCGACATTGCCGGCGTAGCTGCGGGCGCCGTCAGGATGCCCATCCGGCGTTTCTTCTTGGCCGTGCTGTCAGGAAAGATCATCAAGGACCTCTACCTGGCCGCCATCGGCGGCCTGGGCGCCACCATCCTTACCGACCTCATCTGATAAACTGCTAACTTTGACAGCCTATTCGGCCCGCAGTATACTCCAGCCAGGTTGAGCCTCATTCAGGGACGGCGCAAGCCGGGAGGGGCCTTGGCCCAGGAGGGTCTCGCGAAGCAGGCCCTCCGTCGAGGTGGGGTGGGGAGCAATTATCCGATGATCGACAGACTAACGGTTGTAGTCCGCGTTGTAGGCGCGATCTTCTTCGGCTTCCTGGGTCTTCTTACCGGACTGGCCCTGGCCGAGAGCGATACAGGACTCGTGAAGGGCCTCTTCCTGGCGGTAACACCTCTGGGCTTTACTCTCTTCGGTGCTCTGGCGGCCCCCTACGTGATCATGATCCCCCTTCAGAGGATCCAGGAGTGGTCAAAGACCATACCGCCCCTTCAGCTGGTACTGGGAACCGTTGGCCTCCTCGCCGGTTTCCTCCTGGGCGCACTTGCCACCCCCTTCCTCCTTGTCCTGCCAGGCGTCGGCGGTTGGGTGGCCCCCTTCGTGGTGAGCTTCCTGTTCGGTCTGATAGGCGTTGCCGTCATGGTCAGCCGTGAGGAGGAGTTCGCCCAGTTCCTATCGCGCTACTTCCCCGGCGTCGCCAGGTCCGGCGACGGATCCTCCCGTGAGATCATCGTCGATACGAGCGTCATCATCGACGGCCGTATCGCCGACGTGGCGATGACAGGCTTCCTTCAGGGCAAGCTCATCATCCCCCGCTTCATCCTTGACGAGCTGCGCCACGTCGCCGATTCGCCGGAGGCGCTCCGCCGCAACCGCGGCCGGCGCGGGCTGGATATCCTTAACCGCCTCCAGAAAGAGGCCCCCATCCCCGTGCACGTCAGCGATCAGGACTTCCCAGACGCCCGCGACGCGGACGCCAAGCTCATCCGCCTGGCCAGCAAGCTGAACGCGCCCATCCTCACCAACGACTTCAACCTGAACCGCATCGCCGAGCTGGAGGAGGTCACGGTGCTGAACATCAACGACCTGGCCAACGCTGTGAAGGTCATCATCCTGCCCGGCGAGGAGATGGCCGTGCGCATCATCCAGGAAGGCAAGGAGATAGGCCAAGGGGTCGGCTTCCTCGACGACGGCACCATGGTGGTCGTCGATGGCGGTCGCCGCTACCTCAACGAGCAGCTGGACGTCATCGTCACCCGCGTCCTGCAGACGGTGGCGGGGCGGATGATCTTCGCCCAGCCCAAGGGCGCCGACTAGGCCATCGTGAACGCTTCCGAATCCGTTGGCGCCATCGTAGTCGCCGCCGGCAGCAGCTCCCGCATGCGCGGCCCTTCGACAGGCTCAGGGCAGGTTCTCGACAAGCTGTTCGCCCCTCTGTCCGGGCGCCCCCTCCTGGCCCACGTCCTGGCCCGATTCCAGGAATCCCCAACCGTTGACAGCATCGCGCTCGTCCTCTCCTCCGCCAACCTGCAGCGGGGCCGCGACCTGGCGGCCGAACACGGCATTACGAAGGTATCCGCCGTGTGCCAGGGCGGGCCCCGTCGCCAGGACTCCGTCCGGCTGGGGTTGGAGGCGCTAGGGGCCTGCGACTGGGTGCTGGTGCACGATGGCGCGCGCCTGCTGATCAACCCAGGCATAGCGGAAGGGCTGGAGGCCGCCCGTGAGAGCGGCGCCGCTATCCCCGCCGTGCTCATCGCCGATACCGTGAAGGAGGCCGGTCCCGATGGGACGGTTGAACGCACCCTGGACCGCGGCCGCCTCTGGGCCGCCCAGACCCCCCAGGTCTTCCGCTACGACCTCCTGGTCCGGGCCCACCGTGAGGTCAGCGACGACGTGACGGATGACGCCGCCATGCTGGAGGCGCTGGGGCTGCCGGTCAAGCTCTACCCGGGCTCCCCCCTTAACATCAAGGTGACAAATCTGGAGGACTTGCGCCAGGCGGAAGCGCTGCTGGAGGTAGTGGCAAGCACGTGAGCCATCGGGCCTGACCCATCGGGAATCGACATGCGCATCGGCATCGGATATGATATACACCGCTTCCAGGAGGGGAGACCCCTTGTCCTGGGAGGCTTGACGCTGCCCGGGGAGACGGGCCTCGGCGGCCACAGCGATGCCGACGTCCTTCTCCACGCTGTTATGGACGCCCTTCTCGGCGCCGCCGGCCTAGGGGACA
>JADFNQ010000222.1 GCA_022563285.1 Chloroflexota bacterium
CGAGGCCGGCGGGGATGTCGCGGAAGATCTGGTTCACCAGCTCCTTCAGCCGCGGCCGTAGCTCATCCTCCGTGAGGCTGGTGCGCATGACACGCGTGCCGCAGTTGATATCGAAGCCGACCCCGCCCGGGGAGATGACGCCGTCCTCCACCCGCATCGCCGCCACCCCGCCGATGGGGAAGCCGTAGCCCCAGTGGATGTCCGGCATCGCCATGGAGTACCCGACGATGCCGGGCAGAAAGGCGACGTTGGCCACCTGCTCCAGCGCTTGGTCCTGGCCGATCACCCCCAGCATCTGCTCGGAGGCGAACACCAGGCCCGGTACGCGCATCCCCGGCTTGTGCTTCTTGGGGAGCAGCCAGCGCCAGTCGTCTATCTTCTCCAGGACGTTTCTCCAGCCCGTGGCCATCGCCATCACCTCCGGCTCAGACACTGTAGCGGAGGCCTTCAGGCCTCCCGCGTCACGGGAAGGCTGAAGCCTTCCTCTACAGAAGTTCTAAATATCGAACAGCACCTGCGCCCGGTAGCCGCCGCCCTCGGATGATACCTCCAGCATATGGCGCGTCACCGCCTTCACCCCGAAGTGCAGCCGGTGGCGCTCCGGGTCTATCAGCTCACCGAACGCCCGCGCCCGCAGACGCGTATCGCTCACCTCATCCAGGACGAACCGCGAGAACAGCAGCTCCTCCGCGTCTAGGTAGTACAGCAGCTCCGTCAGCCAGCGCACCATCAGCCCCTCGAGGTCTCGCGCCTGGACGTCGATCTCCCGCTCCTCCACCTGGCGCACGTCCTGCAGGTCGGCCATGAGGGTGGTCATGCCAACGGCGGCGTTGGCGAACAGCTCCTTCAGGCTGGCCCCGTGCACCACGATGCCCACGTCAGCGGTGTGCTCCAGGATCTCGAAGGGCGGGCGCGGCATGGCGGGACGTCCCGCCACCATTATAACCCCTCGTTCGGGCGGCTCCCCGATGTAACGATAGGCCGTTACTTTCGTCTGAAGTTATGAGCCGCACGCAGCCAGCGCCGGTTCATTGAGAAAACGCCATAACACATTAACACTTCCGTTAACCTTTCTCTCCAGGCGGCGTTTTAATCAACAAGTTAATCAAGACAACTAGAGGGGCGACCTCCTTCTGGTCTCGCTCACGAAGAGCGAGACACGCGAGAGGCAGTCTGGGGCGGGCTGCCTCTCGCACTTTCTGCCCTGCATGGAGAAGGGGAGCACCCAGAGGGTCCCCTGCCATCGTTTGGGCGTTAGTGCTGGTCTAGCCGCACTTCTCCTGGAGCAGCTTGCGCAGCTCCCGCACCGCCTCCTGGCGCCAGGAGGCCCAGACCGGACCCTGTTGGAACTCCCGGTACGCCGCTCGCCTCTCCTCCTGCTCCTTGCCCTCAAACATCGCCTGCATCTCCCCCAGCTCGGCGTTCGCCTTGGCCGGCCTCTCGATCCAGTGGGCGATGTAGCGGTGGTCCTCCGTGTAGAACACAAAGACCGGGATCGACTGGTGCTCCCCCTGATTGAGGAACTCCTTCATGATGTCCAGGTTGTCGTCGCGGGGGAAGATGCGCAGCTCCATCCCCGCCACCTCGGCGATGCGGGCCATCACGGGCAGGCCACGGAACACGTCCGGGCACCAGTCCTCGCCCAGGGCCAGCACCTTCGCCGGGCCATCAGCCCTGGCCGCCAGCGAGCGGAACGCCTCCACGTCCTCGTCAGTGACGATGGTCCCGTCATAGTTGTACTCGAACCTCTCGCGGTTGCGCTTGATCTGGCCCAGGTACTGCTCCCAGGTCATGCCGCTGGCGAACCGCTCCGGTGTCACGACGCTCTGTTGCTGCTGAGTCATGTGGGCCTCCTCCGGGATGATGGTGTCTCTCAGCTTATCATGGCCTGCCAGATCCAACCAACCTCCCGCGGCCGATTCAGCCGGGCGCGGGCAGCCCTGCCTTCTTACTCGTGATCAGGCGTCCGCTTCACCTGTTCCCACAGCGCCAGCTTCTCCGCCGTCGTCATCTCGGTCAGCTCGCGCCCCTGTTCCCGGACCGTGACCTCCAGCCGCTGAAACAGCCTCCGAAACTCGCGGCAGGTGGAGCGCAGCGCCTCCTCGGCGTCCACCTCCAGCCAGCGCGCCAGGCCGGCCAGGGCGAACAGCGCGTCCCCCACCTCCTCGCGACGTTCCTCCGCCGTCTCCGCCTGCCTCAGCTCGCCCAGCTCCTCCTCCAGCGCTGCCCAGGCCTGCTCCTCTTCCTCCCAGGCGAAGCCGGCGCGGGAGGCGCGCCGCTGCATCGCCTGGGAGTGGGCGAGGGCGGGCAGCGTGCCGGGTATCCCCGTCAGCGCCGATTGCCCGTGCCGCTCCTCCCGCTTCAGCTCCTCCCACTGCTCCACCACCGCCTCCGGCGTCTCGGCCGTGGCGTGCGCGAACACGTGAGGGTGTCGGCGCACCAGCTTGTCGTTCACGCCGTAGACCACGTCCTCCAGCCCAAATTCGC
>JADFNQ010000037.1 GCA_022563285.1 Chloroflexota bacterium
GGGCGTCGTGACCCCTCGCATCACGGCTGTCCTGTTCGATCTGGGCGATACGCTGTGGCACTTCCCCAGCATGCCGCCCGTGGCCGTCATCCGCGGCGAGACGGTGGGGCGCCTGTCGCGGCTGCTGGAGAGCTGGGACGAGGAGGTCACGGACGCTCGAGGGTTCCTGGGCCGTGATATCCGCCTGGCGGTGGAGGTGGAGACCTCCCGCGCCTTCCACGGCGACTGCATCGACCCCGGCTACCCGGAGCTGTGCCGGAGGGCGGCGGCCCGTCACGGCCTGAAGCTGACGCCGGAGCAAGGGGAAGAGCTGTGGGAGGCCTGGAACCTGGGCGGTAAGTTCCTCGGTCGTACCCTCTATCCGGGTGTCCTGGACACCCTGCGCTGGCTCAGAGGGCGCGGCTTCCGGCTGGGCTCCGTGACTAACCGCGGCTACAGCGGGCCCCGCTTCCAGCAGGAGATGCGAGACCTGGGGCTGGCGGAGCTGTTCGAGGTGGTGGTCATATCCTGCGACGTCGGCTACATGAAGCCGCACCCGCGCATCTTCGAGTATGCCCTGGAGGCGATGGCGCTGACGCCGGGGGAGACGGCGATGGTGGGGGATAACATTCGTGCCGATGTGGAGGGCCCCAAAGCGCTGGGGCTCACGGCCATCTGGTGCCGGCCGACCCTGGACGAGCCGGTGGAGGCCTCGGCGGACCCGCTTGAGGTCGTCGGCAGCGTGCAGCCCGACTACGCTATCGACGGCATCAGCGAGCTTCGCGACCTGCCGCCTTTCCTGGACAGCGGCCCAAAATGAGACGGCTCACCTTGCCGGCGGGCGTCGCCGCGCTCGCCCTGATGGCGATTATCTACGCGGCCTGCTCCGGCGCCTTATCGTCGCAGCCCACACCGACGCTGCCCCCGGCGCCTACGCCCACGCCCACGGCAAAGCCGGCGGCTGCGGGGCCTCCGCAGGTGGAAGCCGGCGCCCCAATAGGCGAGCCGACCAGCGGACCCCCCAAGCGTGAGGCGAAGGTGGTCTACGTGGGGGAGGGCGATGTCTCAGCGGTGGCCCTGACCTTCGATGTCGGTGTGGACGCGGCGCACGTGCCGGAGATACTGGACATCCTCAAAGAGCACGGCAAGCAGGCCACCTTCGGCATCACCGGCGAGTGGGCGATGACCAACCCGGACCTCCTGAAGCGGATGGTAGAGGAGGGGCACGCGATCATCAACCACTCCTGGAGCCACCCGTCCTTCACCGGCGAGGCCACGGATACCGAGCCGCTGACCGCTGACCAGATACGCGATGAGCTGGAGCGTACGGAGACGAAGGTCCAGGAGATCGCGGAGGTGAGTACCAAGCCTTACTTCCGGCCTCCCTACGGCGATTTCGACCCGAAGGTGAACAGGGTGGCCTATGAGGCCGGGTACACGTTCAACATACTGTGGCTGGTGGACTCCCTCGGCTGGAAGGGGCGCTCCCCCGAGTCGATCGTCGCCGTCACCCTGGCATTCGCCTTCAACGGGTCGATCTTCCTGTACCACACCGACAACTCCCGCGACTTCGCCGCGCTGGGAGAGATCATCGAAGGGCTGGACGAACGGGGCCTGCAGATGGTGACGATACCGCAGCTCCTGGGGAAGGAGCCCCTGCCGACGCCGACTCCAACGACCAGCCCGACGTCTTCACCCTCTCCTACTTCCGTCCTTGCGCCTTCACCCGTCCCCACTTCCACCGCTACGCCGACGCCGAGTCCACCCCCCAAGCCCACGCCAACTCCCGTTCCAACGCCCACGTCCACGCCGACCCCCTCCCCGACTCCCACGCCGACGGCTACCCAAACGCTCACCCCAACGCCCACCGCAACGCCAACGGTGGCGGCGGCCCCCTAGCCAGGGCGGCGGCGCGCCTGCCTACCGGCAGGCAGGCTATAATGACCCCACGATGGCTGACAGCAACTCGCCTGAGAGCCCTACGGCCCGCGGCCTGGACAGACGGGCTCTGGACTACACGGCCTCCATCGCCTTTGACCGGCGGCTGTACGTTCACGATATCGCCGCCTCTATAGCCCACGCCCGGATGCTGGCCAAGCAAGGGATCATCCCCGGCGACGACGCGAAGGCGATAGAACGGGGGCTGGAGGAGATACGGGGTGAGATCGAGCGGGGCGAATTCCCCTTCCGCCAAGAGCTGGAGGACATCCACCTGAACATAGAGGCGCGGCTCAAGGAGAAGGCCGGCGAGGCGGCGGGGCGGTTGCACACCGCCCGCTCCCGCAACGATCAGGTGGCCACGGATATGCGCCTGTACGTCATGGAGGCCTGCGGCCGGGCGGCCGACGCCATCAAGGGCGTGCAGGCGTCGCTGCTGGCGCTGGCGGAGGCGAACCGGGAGGTGATCATGCCCGGCTATACGCACCTCCAGCGGGCGCAGCCGTTGCTGCTGGCGCACCACCTCCTGGCCTACTTCCAGATGCTGGAGCGGGACGGGGAGCGGTTCGCCGATTGCCGGAGGCGGGCTGACGCCCTGCCCCTGGGCTCGGGAGCGCTGGCGGGGGTGCCGTACCCTATCGACCGCGAGTCCGTCGCCCGCGAGCTAGGCTTCTCGCGGCTCACCGAGAACAGCGTCGACGCCGTTGCCGACCGCGACTTCGTGGTCGAGTTCCAGTCGGCGGCGGCGATGACAATGATGCACCTGTCGCGGCTGGCGGAGGAGATCGTGTTGTGGGCCAGCGACGAGTTCGGCTTCGTCGGCCTGCCGGAGGAGTTCTCCACCGGCTCCAGCATCATGCCCCAGAAGCGGAACCCGGACGTGGCGGAGCTGGCCCGCGGCAAGACCGGCCGCGTCTACGGCAACCTGATGGCGATACTGACGACGCTGAAGGGGCTTCCCCTCGCCTACAACCGCGACCTACAGGAGGACAAGCAGCCGCTGTTCGATACGGTGGACACGCTTATGGGGACGCTGGAGGTGATGGCGGCGATGCTGCCCGCCCTGCGGGTGGACCCCCTGCTGCCGGAGGCGGCGGCGCGGGGCTCCTACGTGCTGGCCACGGACGTGGCGGACTACCTGGTGCGCAAGGGGGTCCCCTTCCGTGATGCCCACAGGGCGGTGGCGGAGCTGGTCCGCTACGCCCAGATGGAGGGGAAGGCGCTGCCGGAGCTGACGCTGGAGGAGTACCGTCGCTTCTCTCCCGCCTTCGAGGAGGACGTGCTGGCGCTGGACCTGCGGTCGGCAATCGAGGCTCGGGATGCGCCGGGAGGCACGTCGTCGCGGCAGGTGGAGGCGGCGCTGAAGCGGGCCCGGCAGGGGCTGGAGGGGAAGCGGTGACCGGCGGCGTCAAGCTGGCGCCCTCCATACTCGCGGCCGATTTCGCGCGGCTGGGGGAGCAGGTGCGGGAGGCGGAGGCCGCCGGAGCGGACTCCATCCACATAGACGTGATGGACGGCCGCTTCGTGCCCGTGATCTCCCTGGGCACGCCTATCGTGGAGGCTATCCGGCGGGTGACGGAGCTGCCGCTGGACGTCCACCTGATGATCGAGCAGCCGGAGCGCCACATCGGCGCGTTCATGGACGCCGGCGGCGACGTGATCAACGTGCACGTGGAGGCGACCCGGCACCTGCACCGCATCGCGCGGGAGGTGCGGGGAAGGGGGAAGCTGGCCGGGGGTTGCATCAACCCTGGCACGCCGGTGAGCGCCCTGGAGTCGCTGCTGCCGGAGCTGGATCAGGTGATCGTGATGAGCGTGAACCCCGGCTGGAGCGGCCAGAAGTTCATCGAGGGGGCGTTAGCCAAGATGCGGCGACTGCGGCAGATGATCGATGATGCGGGGCTGGCGGCGGAGGTCGAGGTGGACGGCGGGGTGACGGTCAGCAATGCGCCGGTCTGCGCGGCGGCGGGGGCTAACTCCCTGGTGGCGGCCTCGGCGGTGTTCAACGACAGCGCCTCGGTGACGGAGAACATGGCGCGTCTGCGTGAGGCGCTGGCGGCGGGCGCGAAGTAGGTAGCGGGACACGCTACACCGCCACCTTGAGCTGCGTGCGCAGACAGCGGGTGCAGACGTTCAGCCGCACCGTCTGGCCCTCGATGACGAACGTCCTCTTCTGCACGTTCGCCTTGAAGGTGCGATTTGTCTTCGGGGCCTTGCGTTCCCAGCGCCCCGCGTGCTTGTGTCGGATATTGCGGCCGAATCTGGTGCCTTTGCCGCAGACGTCACATCTGGCCATCTAGCCTGCCTTTACCGCCCGTACGGGCGTGATAGAATGCAGGACGCATGATAGCATCCGCATTGGGCAGCGGCAAGGCGGACCCGCTCCCACGGGTCTCCCCCTAGGCTCACTGCCCCGTCGTAGTCAACCATGGCGACCCGTGTGACAATCGAACAGCTCTCCGGCGGCCAGCTCCGCGACATGTTCGCCGCCGCCGCCGCCTGGCTGGAGAAGCACGTTGATTCCGTCAACGCCATCAACGTCTTCCCCGTTCCTGACGGCGATACCGGCACCAACATGTTCCTCACCATGCGCTCTGTTATGGAGGAGGCGAAGCGCTGCCCGGAAGACGACGCGGGGATGATTATGGCGGCGATGTCCCAAGGGGCGCTCATGGGCGCCCGTGGCAACTCCGGCGTCATCCTATCGCAGATCATCCGCGGCATGGCGCGGGCGGTGGGCGAGGCGCAGGGCGTTGATACCGCCACCTGGGTGCGGGGGTTGGAGGAGGGCGCGGCTGGCGCGTACAAGGCGGTGACCAAGCCGGCTGAGGGCACCATCCTGACGGTGATGCGGGAGGCCGCCGAGGCGGCGCGGCAGGCGTTCGACTCGGACGGACAGGGGATCATCGGCGTTCTGGAGGCCACGGTAGAGGCGGCTGCGCAGAGCCTCGACCGTACGCCCACGCTGCTGCCCGTGCTGGCCGAGGCGGGCGTCGTCGACGCCGGTGGCAAGGGGCTGCTGGTGCTTCTGGACGGGATGGCCCGCCACCTCAAGGGCGAGCCGATGGAGGTGGCCGCGGTCCCCGTTGAGGAGCAGGTGGGGCAGGAGTGGCTGGCGGTGACCTCACAGCTCCACGAGCAGGAGGGGTCGCTGTACGGGTACTGCACGGAGTTCCTCATCGATAGCAAGGAGATGGAGCCGGACTCGGTGCGGAACCGCATGCTGGAGCTGGGCGATTCGGTGCTGGTGGTGGGCGACGACTGGCTGGTGCGGGTGCACCTGCACACGGATGATCCTGGGGCGGCGCTGAGTTACGGCACCGGACTGGGCTCGCTGCTGCAGGTGAAGGTGGACAACATCCGCCAGCAGGCCGACCGTTTCCTGGAGATGCACGAGGGCCGGGCCGAGGTGGCGGCCCAGCCGGAGGAGATATCGTCCGTCGCGGTAGCCGCCGGCGAGGGGATGGCGACGGTGTTCCGCAGCGTGGGCTGCACCAGGGTTGTCTCCGGCGGGCCGACGATGAACCCCAGCACCCGCGATATCCTGGACGTCGTGGAGGCCTGCCCCTCCGATGACGTGATCGTTCTCCCCAACGATAAGAACATCATCATGGCGGCCAAGCAGGCCGAGGGGCTGACGGAGAAGCGGCTGAGAGTTGTGGAGACGCGCTCCCTACCCCAGGGTATCGCCGCCCTGCTCGCTCTCAACCAGGACACCGACCTGGAGGCGAACGTAACGGCGATGGAGGAGGCGCGGCAGGGGGTGCGCACGGTTGAGGTATGCCGGGCGGTGCGCTCCACCAGCATCGGCGGGGTGAAGGTGCGCGAGGGTCAGGTTATCGCCGTCGTGGACGACGAGCTGAAGCTGGCGGCGGAGACGGCGGAGGAGGGGGTGCTGCAGGCCCTGGAAGGCCTGGAAGCCGAGGGCGCCAGTCTGGTGACGCTGTATTACGGCGCGGACACCAAGCAGGCGATAGCGGAGTCGCTGGGGGCGCGTGTTCGGGAGGCGTTCCCCCGGTACGAGGTGGAGGTGGTGCACGGGGGCCAGCCTCACTACGACTACATCGTCTCCGTAGAGTAGCTCCGGCTTCAACCCAGCGACGGCGGCTGATATACTGCCCCTAAGGAGGGCTACTTGGCCGTTCGGATCGTCACGGACAGCACCGCCGACCTGCCCCTGAAGTTCGCCCACGACCTCGGCATCTCAGTCGTCCCCTTGAGCGTCATCTTCGGCGACGAGGTCTTCCGCGAGGGGGTCGACATAGGCCACGACCTGTTCTACGACAAGCTGGTCCACGCGCGGGATCTACCCACCACCTCGGCACCCTCGGTCGGCGATTTCCTCGAGGTGTACGAGCCGCTGCTGAAGGAGACGAATGAGATCTTCTCCGTGCACCTTTCGTCCAAGCTCTCGGCGACCTACAACAACGCCTGCCAGGCGGCGAACATCCTGGCCGACCGGGGGGCGCGGATAGAGGTGATCGATTCGCAGGCGATCTCCCTGGGGCTGACCTTCGTAACGCTGGCAGCGGCCCGGGCGGCGCGGGAAGGCGGCGACATCGAGCAGATCAGGGCGGCGGTGGAGCGCACGGTACGAAATATCCGCATCTACGTAATGGTGGACACGCTGGAGTACCTGCGGCGGGGGGGCCGTATCGGCCGGGCCAGGGCGTTCCTGGGGACGATGCTGCGGGTGAAGCCGCTGCTATCGCTGCGGGACGGCGAGGTCCACCCCGAGGAGCGGGTGCGCACGAAGGCGCGCGCTATGGAGCGGCTGTTCCAGATTGCGACCTCGTTTCCCAACGTCCGGGAGATGGCCATTGGGTACTCCACCAACCCACAGGACGCGCACGACTTTGAGTTGCGGCTGGCGGCGGCGATGCCGCAGGTGAACATCCTGGTGACGCGGGTAGGCCCGGTCATCGGAACACACGTTGGGCCCGGCGCTCTGGCCTTCGGTCTGCTTGAGGGGGAAGAATAGCCGCTTGACAGAGGCGGTCCAGAGGCTACGTAAAGTCCTCACGCTGGAGCGCTCGCGGAAGTTCGCGGACACGGCGGTCATCGGCGGTCTGGACAGCTACCTGCAGCACTTCCTGTCGGACTTTCACCTTCCCTCCGACCACCGCTTCAGGCAGGTGCTGCGCTCGCTGCCTCCGCTTGGCTATGGGGCGTAGCACCCCGTGCAGCGCCGCCGCGTGGTGGAGGAGCTGGAGATGGCGCTGAAGCAGCCTATCCCCGCAGTCTCCGCTCCACCCGCCGAATCGCGGAACTCGAAGATCGTCCCGGTCCGCCCGCAGCCTCGGGGGAGCCGCGAGCGTGCCCGGGCTGAGCCGACCGTAGCAGGGGCGATGGAATCTCCCGTGGAGGTGCTGAAGGGGGTCAGCAGGGGCTACGCTACCAAGCTCAAGAAGCTGGGCGTGGAGAGGGTTGGCGACCTGCTCTGGCTGTTCCCCTTCCGCTACAACGATTTCTCTCAGGTGAGGCCTATCGCGGAGCTGGTCGTGGGGGAGGAGCAGACGGTGCTGGGCGAGGTCTGGTCGGCCGGCGCCGGCCTGGTAGGCCGCCGTAAGGCGAGCGAGGCGGTGATCGGCGACGAGACGGGGACGCTGCGTGTAGTCTGGTGGGGCCAGACGTATCTAGCACGGCAGTTGCGGAGCGGCATGAAGGTCGCGTTGAGCGGCAAGGTCACGGCCTTCCGCGGCCGGATACAGATGGAGAACCCGGAGTGGGAACCGGTCGAGGAGGAGTCGCTGCACACGCGTCGGCTGGTGCCGGTGTACCCGGGCACGGAGCGCTTGCCCCAGCGTCTGGTGCGGCGCCTGGCCCGCGAGGCTGTGGGCGCCTTCGCGGACCAGCTGGAGGAGACGTTGCCGGAGGAGGTCAGGCGGCGTCTGAAGCTTCTGCCGGTGACGCAGGCGATGCGTCAGATGCACATCCCGGACTCGTCTCAGCAGGCCGCCGAGGCGCGGAGGCGGTTCGCTCTAGAGGAGCTGCTGTACATAGAGCTGGGGGTCGTACGCCGGCGACTGGCATGGCAGGCGGCGGGCGCTGCGCCTCGGCTGACGTTGCCGCAACCGGCCCACGACGGCTTCGTCGGCTCGCTGCCGTTCGCCCTCACGGCGGCCCAGCGTCGGGCCATCGACGAACTGCTGCGGGACATCGGGCAGAGCGTGCCCATGAGCCGGTTGCTGGAGGGCGATGTGGGCAGCGGCAAGACGGTGGTGGCGGCGGTGGCGCTGCTGGCGGCGGTGGCCGCCGGCCATCAGGGTGCGATTATGGCGCCAACGGAGGTGCTAGCGGAGCAGCACTACCGCACCTTCTGCTCGCTGCTTTCGGACGGCGAGGAAGGGCTATGGCAGGACGTATTCAGGTTGGACTACCTGGAGAAGCCGCTACGAGTGACCCTGCTGCGCGGAAGCCTTAAGGCCTCGGAGAAGGCGGCGGCCCAGGACAGCATCGCCCGGGGCGAGACGGACATCGCCATCGGCACGCAGGCGCTGATCCAGGAAGATGTCTCGTTCCAGCGACTCGGCCTCGTGGTCGTGGACGAGCAGCACCGCTTCGGCGTGGAGCAGCGGGCCGCCTTGCGGCAGAAGGGGGGGAGCCCGCATGTGCTGGTGATGACCGCAACCCCCATCCCCCGCACCCTGGCCCTCACCGTCTACGGCGACCTGGACATCACGGTCCTGGACGAGATGCCGCCGGGACGCCCGCCGGTGAAGACCTACCGCCTGCGGCCGGAGCAGCGCCGGCAGGCGTACGACTTCCTGCGCAAACAGGTGAGCGCGGGGCGGCAGGCCTACATTATCTGCCCGTTGGTGGAGGAATCGGAGGCGGTGGCGGCGCGGGCGGCTGTACAGGAGTACGAGCGGCTGTGCGCCGACGTGTTCCCCGACCTGCGTCTCGGCCTGCTGCACGGCCGCATGACGCCCGGTGATAAGGACACGGTGATGCGCGCTTTCCGGGACGGCGGCCTGGACGTGCTGGTGTCCACGGCGGTGGTAGAGGTGGGGATCGACGTGCCCAACGCCACCGTGATGCTGGTGGAGGGCGCGGACCGGTTCGGGCTGGCCCAGCTCCACCAGTTCCGGGGCCGAGTCCGGCGGAGCAGCGTGCAGGCCTACTGCCTGCTGCTATCCGAGAACCCGTCGGAGGAGGCGCAGGAGCGGCTGCGCATCCTGGAGACGACTCACGACGGGTTCAAGCTGGCGGAGGAGGACCTGCGCATCCGGGGGCCGGGAGAATACTTCGGGACGCGGCAGTCCGGTTTGCCTGACCTCAAGGTTGCGCGTATAACGGATGTGGCCCTCATTGAGCAGGCCCGCGCGGAGGCGATCCGCCTGCTGGAGGCCGACCCGGAGCTGAAGCGGCCGGAGCACGGGGCGCTGGCGGCGCGGATGAAGGAGCTATGGGGCCGCATAACGGCGGAGGTGTCCTAGCGCCGCCGCTAAGGGGCTGCTACAATCGAGGTTGCGAATGCCGCCCCCTGGGGGCGGTATGGTGCTTTCAGGAGATCGATGATCAAGCAAGAGCTGGAACGCCTTATATCGGACGCCGTCCGTCGAGCTCAGGACGCCGGCGATCTACCCGCCGTGGCCGTGCCGGACCTCCCCCTGGAGCGGCCGCAGCGCCCGGAGCACGGGGAC
>JADFNQ010000038.1 GCA_022563285.1 Chloroflexota bacterium
GGTGCCGGCCCGCCGTCGCTTATGATGTAGAACCCCAGCTCGCCCCGGGGCGACTCAATACGCCCGTACGCCTCCCCCACGGGCGGCCGGATCGCCAGCGGCGCCGAAGGCGCCTCTCCTGGCTGCGCCGTGGATGTCGTGATTTGCGAGTGCACCGGCCCCTCCGGCATCATCTCCAGCGCCTGCTCCAGGATGCGGATGCTCTGTCGCATCTCCGCCAGCCGCACCAGAAAGCGGTCGTAGGCGTCCCCGTCAGTGCCCACGCAGATATCGAACTCCACCTTGTCGTAGGCCGCGTAAGGGTCCGCCTTGCGGATGTCCCAGGCCACGCCGCTGCCCCGCAGCATCGGCCCGCTCACCGAGGTCGCGATCGCCAGCTCCGGCGGCAGCACCCCGATGCCGCGGGAGCGGGCCACGATGATCTCGTTCTCCAGCAGCAGCCCCTCGTACTCGTCCATCCGCTTCGGCAGCTCATCCAGGAGCTTACGTAGCTGGGGCGCGAACTCCGGAGGAACATCTCGTGACACGCCTCCGATTCGCATGTAGTTGGTGGTCAACCGCGCCCCGCAGGCCATCTCGAACAGGTCCAGGATCTTCTCCCGCTCGCGGAACATGTGCATCACCGGCGTCTGCCAGGTGCCGCAGTCGTTGGCGAAGGTGCCCACCGCCATGGAGTGGCTGGCGAACCGCTGCAGCTCCGACATGATCGTCCGCAGCCACTGCGCCCGCTCTGGCGGCTCTATCTCGCACAGCTTCTCCACGGCAAGCACGTAAGCCAGGTTCCCCGTCATCGCCGCCACGTAGTCGGTGCGGTCCGTGAACGGGATGTTCTGGGTGTAGCTGCGCTCCTCCGCCAGCTTCTCCATGCTCCGGTGCAGGTAGCCCACCACCATATCCGCGTCGATGATCCGCTCCCCGTCCAGCGTCAACCGCATGCGGAACACGCCGTGCGTGCTCGGGTGTTGCGGCCCGATGTTGACCACGAACGGCTCCGTCTTCATCGCCACCGCTAGCCCCTCCCCTCCAGCCTGCCGCCCGGCTCCCCGGGGAAGCGCTCCAGCCCCGCCATCTGCCCGCCTGGGAAGTTCAGCCAGTCCTTGCGCAGCGGGTGGCCGGGGAACCCCTCCCAAAGGAAGATCCGTCGCAGGTCCGGGTGCCCGGGGAAGCGGATCCCCATCAGGTCGAACGCCTCCCGTTCCTGCAGGTGGGCGCCCCGCCAGACCGAGACTACCGACGGCGCCTCCGGGTTATCGTGGTCGGCGCAGCACGTCTTCAGGGTCGTCGCCTGGTTACGGCTGATCGACAGCAGGTGGTACACCACCTCGAAGTGGTCCAGCCGGTCCACGGCGGTCAGCGAGCTGAGGAAGCGGAAGTCCAGCTCGGGGTCGTCCCGCAGGAAGGTGCAGACCTCCAGAAGCCGGTCCGGCTTGACCTCCGCCCACTCGGGCCTGGCGTCTGTGACCGCGTCGGGAAACTGCTGCTGGAGGCGGTGCGCTAGATCATCGCCGGATATTACCGTCGTCATCTGATGGCACCCCGGCCCCGATACGAGCGGGGCGGCACCCGGCTTCGGATCACCATGCCGCATCCTTCAGGGTGCGGTCTCAACTCACGTCCACTCTAGGGCGTTCTTGCGCCATGCGTAGGCCAGCCCAATGAACAGGATGACCACGAACGTCAGCACCTCGATGAAGCCGGCGACGGCGACCTTCTCGAACGAGACGGCCCAGGGGTAGAGGAAGACCGCCTCTACGTCGAAGATCACGAACAGCAGCGCGAAGTAGTAGTACCGGAAGTTGAACTGGACCCAGGCGCTCCCCTCCGTCTCCACGCCGCACTCGAAGGTCGATTCCTTGATCGGGTCGGGGGCCTGGGGACGTACCTTCATCAGGCCCAGCATCCAGGAGGTGGCGATCCCTCCTATGGGGAAGACGAGCGCCAGGAGGACGAGAAAACCTACTTGGCCCCAGTCGGAAAGCATATGGCGCGTACTTTGTGAATTATGGCGCTACCGGCTTGCGGGGAGTATAGCACACGCCTGTGGGTTGAACAACAGGAGCCCTCCCCTCTCCTTGACCCTGCGACGCCCAGCCGCTACTATCGGTGACGATTCCCAACCTCACGTGAACGTCAAGGAGCATCGTTGCCTCAAGAACAGCGCCCCAAGCCCGTCCCCACTCCCAGCCCCGAGACGCGTCGCTATTGGGAGGGCTGCAAGAGCCACGAGCTCTGGCTCCCCTTCTGCCGCCCCTGCCAGAGCTTCTTCTTCTACCCCCGCCGGTTCTGCCCCCGTTGCTTCGGCTGGGACATCGAGTGGCGCCGGGTCAGCGGCCGCGGCACCGTCTACTCCTACGCCATCCAGTACCGCGCCTTCCACCCCGGCTGGTCCGACGAGACGCCCTACGTAACCGCCCTCGTGGAGCTTGAGGAGGGTCCTCGCCTGTACACCAACCTCGTCGGCGTTGAGCCCGACCCCAAGAGCATCCACTGCGACATGCCCGTGGAGGTCGTCTTCGAGGAGATCAGCGAGGAGATCAGCCTGCCTAAGTTCCGGCCCGTCTCCACCTGACAATGATAATGTCCCCGTCTTCCCGTAGAGTGGCCGAGGCGGCCCGCGACCTCGGCCTCGCGATCGCCGTCCGCGAGTTCCCGGAGGGCACTCACACCGCCGAGGACGCCGCCCGCGCCATCGGCGTCGATGTCGGTCAGATCGTCAAGTCGCTCGTCTTCCTCGTGGACGGCCGGCCCGTCCTCTGCCTCGTCTCCGGCCTCAACCGCCTGGATCCCAAACGCCTCGCGATCGTCACCGGCGCCTCACAGGTGCGCCGCGCCGGCGCCGGCGCGGTCGAACGCGCCACCGGCTTCGCTATCGGAGGGATACCTCCCTTCGGCCACAAGCAGCGCCTCCCCGTCTACTGCGACCGCGATCTGATGGCCTACGACGTGGTGTGGGCGGCCGCCGGAACACCCAGAGAGGTGTTCAGCGTGGAGCCGCAGCAGCTCGCCCAGGCCTGCGGCGCCACCGTCGCCGATCTGAAGGCCAGCCTGCCGGAGAGCAGGGAGGAGGAGGCGTAGGTGCCATCGGGTAGCCTCAGCAACTCGGACCGACGCCGCCTCTCCGGTAAGGTCGCCATCGTCGGCGCCGACGAGTCCGACGAGATCGGCATCGTCGCCCACAAGTCCACCCTCGAGCTGCACGCCGAGGCCGCCCGCAACGCCCTCGCCGACGCCGGCATCCCCATGTCCGAGGTGGACGGCATCTTCACCGCCGGCCCCGGCTGGTCCCCCAGCCTCCAGATCGCCGAATACCTCGGCATCCGGCCCAGGTACACCGATAGCACCACCGTCGGCGGCTCCTCATTCGTCATCCATGTGGAGCACGCCGCCGCCGCCATCGAGGCCGGCCTCATCGACGTCGCCCTCATCACCCACGGTCAGAGCGGCCACTCAGACCGCCGCCGCCCCGGCGCCGGCAGGCCCCCCCTCGACCCCTGGTTCCCCGCCGCCCAGTTCGAGATGCCCTACCACGTCGGCGGCCCCGCCACGGTCTACGCCCTCGCCTGCATGCGTCACATGCACCAGTTCGGCACCACCCACGAGCAGCTCGCCGAGATCGCCGTCGCCACCCGCAAGTGGGCGATGCTCAACCCTAAAGCAATGATGCGCGACCCGATAACCATCGACGACGTCCTCTCCTCCCGCTGGATCACCTACCCCTTCCACCTCCTCGACTGCTGCCTGGTCACCGACGCAGGCGGCGCCGTAGTCGTCACCAGCGCCCGGCGGGCGAAGGGCTGCCGCAAGCAGCCCGTCCTCGTCCTCGGCTCCGGCGAGGCCACCACCCACCAGACCATCGCCTCCATGCCCGACCTCACCGATACCCCCGCCAGCATCTCCGGCCCCCTCGCCTTCCAGATGGCCGGCGTCCGCCCCCAGGAGATCGACGTTACGGAGGTCTACGACTCGTTCACATACACGGCGCTGGTGACTCTGGAGGCGCTGGGGTTCTGCAAAAAGGGCGAGGGCGGCCCCTTCGTCTCCGGGGGGCGCACCGCCCCCGGCGGCGACTTTCCCCTCAACACCAACGGCGGCGGCCTCTCTTACACCCACCCCGGCATGTACGGCATCTTCCTTCTCATCGAGGCCGTCCGCCAGCTCCGCGGCGAGTGCGGCGACCGCCAGGTCTCCGGCGCCAGGCTGGCCTGCGTCAACGGCACCGGCGGCACCCTCTCCTCCACCGGCACCCTGATCCTGGGGGCCGAATGACGCTATGTAGGGGTCGAGCATGCTCGACCCCGCTGCGGCCCGCGCAGTTGTAGGGGCAACCCTGCCTACCGGCAGGCAGGCTTCAGGTCGCCCGCCATCCGTTTATCCGTTCCCTTATCCGTTGACAGATAACCCCATGCCCCATCTTTCGGGATGGGGTACAGTTTAATCACATGCTCATCGACCTCCACACCCACACCCAGCCCCTCTCCCACGACTCGCTTCTGACCCCCGACCAGCTCATCCAGGCCGCCAAGGCCGCCGGCCTGGACGCCGTATGCCTCACCGAGCACGACTTCGTCTGGGATCCGGAAATGGTGCGCCAGCTCGCCCGCCGTCACGCCTTCACCGTCATCCCAGCCATCGAGGTGAACACGGAAGACGGCCACTTCCTCGCCTTCGGCCTGGACCGCTACGTCTACGGTATGCACCGCGCTGCCGAGCTCGCCCGGCTCGTCGATGAGGCCGGCGGCGCCCTCGTCGCCGCCCACCCCTACCGCCGCCAGCTGCCACCGGACGGGGGCCCGCTACGCGCGTCTGCGTCTGGGCACGGCCGGGAGGCGTCCGCCTGGAGCGAGGCGCTGGACCACGCCGCCGCCAACCCCGCCTACCGCTACGTCTGCGCCCTGGAGACGCTCAACAGCCGCGGCAGAGAGCGCGAGAACCAGTTCTCGCAGCAGCTGTGCGACCGCCTCGGCCTGCCTGCCGTCGCCGCCAGCGACGCCCACCAGGCGTCAGATCTCGGCCGCTGCGCCACCGAATTCCAGCGCGCCGTCGCCGATGTCGCGGACCTCATCCGAGAGCTCAAAGCGGGCCGCTGCCGTCCTGTGGTCTTGAAGTAGCGCCCGCCAGCCGGTATGATCCCTGCGCATTGGTGGAACGCATACCCATGTCGCGGCGCATTCTTCATCCCCCCCTTATTACGGTCATTTTCATCCCCATATCACTGTTATTGCTGGCGCGGCGCCAAAGGTTGCCCAAACTGCCCATCGGCCGCTGGCGGTTTTTAGGGATACCCCTGGTCGCCGCCGGTATTGGCCTCCACTTGTGGAGCGACCGTCTCCTGCGCACCCGCGGCCAGGGCACGCCTGACCCCGCCAACCCACCGCGGCTTCTCGTCGAAGAAGGGCCCTATCAGTACAGCCGTAACCCTATATGGATTGGCCGCTTTCTTCTGCTGGTGGGCGTTGGCCTTTTCCTGCGCTCGCTGCTGCTTTTGCTATACGTTATCGGCCTGGTGGCACGCATGCATACGCACATCGTGCGGGTGGAGGAACCACAGCTCCTGGAGCGCTTCGGCGGGGCCTATCGGGACTATATGCGGAGTGTGCCCCGCTGGCTGCCCCTAAGGCTGAAGCGAAGGGTTTGACAGCTTGTCAGGGCTGCCATATTAACGCCCGATCGGACATGTCGGGGACCTGGCCTGGGAACTACGCCGCGGCCGCTTCCAGCCCGTCCTCTTGCGCTAGACCTGCCCCCCGCCCGATAATCGCTCCGCAATGCAGTTCCTTCAGCGCCTGCCCTTCCCCAGACGCCTCGCCGCTCGCGTCTGGCTGTTGACCCTGCCCTCCGCCCTGCTCTCGTTCGAGCGGCGGCAGCGCATCCCCAGGCTGCCAATCGGTCATGGGCGGCTCCTCGGCCTGGGCCTGATCGCGGTCGGCGTCGCCGTGGTACTCCGAGGCCAGGGGGCCGGATCGCCGTCCGCAGGGGGCGCGCCCGGCCTCTCCCGCCTTCGCGATAGGCCCGCAGTCGTCGGCGGCCTGCTCGCCCTCAGCGGCGTCGGAGTGCTGGTGCGCTCCCTGATGCTCATCGCCTACGCCATTGGCCTCGCCTTCGCCTTCGCCCGTGAGGCGGTGGAGCTGGAGGAGCCCCAGCTCCCCGGTCGCGGCGCCGGCGATGACTGGGAGTACGACGAGACCCAGGTTTGACACCGTTCGGGGGCTGATGTATGCTCCCTGACGCAAACGTTAAGGTTTATCGCCCGTCCCCGGGTAGCTGCAGGCCTGCCCGCCTGTGGAGGGGCTGAACCCCTGCAAGGAGGCGCCCCATGGCCCAGCCCAAAGCTCGTCCTGAGCCTGCCGAAGGAGCCTCTGTCATCACCGACAAGATGCGCGCCCAGATCGGCGTGGAGTCCGAGCCCCTCACATTCGAGGTCGACAAGACAGCCTGCCGCATGTTCGCCCGCGCCGTCGGCTACACCGATCCCATCTACTTCGACGAGGAGCAAGCCAGGAGCAACGGCTATCGCAGCATCCCCGCTCCGGTAGGCTTCCTCGGCCACCCCGTTTACAACCCCAACGCCCCCCAGCGCCTCGGTGGCTACTTCCGTACCGATACGCCGTTCAAGCGCATCCTCAACGGCGGCACCGACATTGAGTACTTCGACACAATCTGCGCCGGCGACGTCCTCACCGCCACTAGCAAGCTCGTGGACCTCAGCGAGCGCGAGGGCAGGATTGGTCCCATGCTCATTACCGTGACCGAGACCACCTACCGCAACCGGGACGGGAAGGTCGTCGCCAGGATGCGCGGCACCGGCATCCAGTACTGAGATTCACTGTAGGGGTCGAGCATGCTCGACCCCTACCACAAGAGGAGAGCGCTATGCCAAACCAGCTCTACTTCGAAGACATCAGCGAAGGCCAGGAGGTGACCACCCTCACCCAGCACTGCGATTCCCAGCGCTTGGTCTACTGGGCCGCCGGCTCCGGCGACTTCTACCAGATCCACTACGATAAGGACTTCGCCCAGCGCACCGGCCTGCCCGACCGCATCGTCCACGGCGCCCTCAAGCACGCCCTCCTCGGCCGCATGCTCCACGAGTGGGCCGGCGACGAAGGCCGCGTGAAACGCGTCGCCTGCCAGTACCGCGGCATGGACATGGTGGAGAAGGACGTTATCTGCAAGGGGATCGTCACCGGCAAGCGCAGCCAGGACGGCGAGAACCTGGTGGACGTAGAAGTCTGGACGGAGACGCCCGAGGGCCAGAAGACCACCCCCGGCACCGCCACCGTCTCCTTGCCCTCGCGGAGCTGACCGCCATGGCACTGCTCGAAGGTAAAGTGGCCATCGTCACCGGCGCCGGCCGCGGCATCGGTAAGGCGATCGCCATTCAGATGGCGGAACAGGGCGCTCGCGTCGTCGTCAACGACCCCGGCGTCGGGCCCGACGGCGCCGGACACGACAACGGGCCCGCCGACCAGGTCGTCGCCGAGATCGTGGACAAACGCCTCGCCGCCGTCGCCAACTACGACTCCGTCGTCACGATGGAGGGCGGCGAGAGCATCATCAAGACCGCCCTGGACTCATTCGGCCGGCTGGACATCCTGGTGAACAACGCCGGCATCCTCCGTGACCGCATGATCTTCAACATGACGGAGCAGGAGTGGGACGATGTCATCTCCGTCCACCTCAAGGGCCACTTCGCCTGCATCAAGCCCGCCACCGTCCTCATGCGGCAGCAGCGATACGGTCGGATCATCAACTTCACGTCGGAGTCCGGCCTCACGGGCAACGCTGGCCAGGCCAACTACGGCGCCGCCAAGGCCGGCATCGCTGGCCTCACCCGCGTCGTCGCCCGCGACATGGGCCGCTACGGCGTCACCTGCAACGCCATCGCCCCCCGCGCCTGGACCCGCCTCACCGCCACAGCTCCGGCGCAGCAGCGCGGGGTTCGGTCGGGAGGCCGCAGGCCTCGGCTGCCCGATGCGCCCCGGCGAGAGGAGCTGGAGCAGCTCGCGCCGGAATTCGTTGCCCCCATGGTCTGCTACCTCGCCAGCGACCACGCCTGGAACGTCAACGGCCAGATCTTCTGGGTCTACGCGGGCACCGTCGCCCTCCTCAGCCACCCGCTGCCCTCCCGGACCATCTTCAAGCACCGCATGTGGACGCTGGATGAGCTCTCCGACATGGTGCCCCAGATGATGGAGGGCGTCCGCAACCCGGCGCCGCCTGCGGACGATCTGGACGTGCCGGGGCGGGCCGAGCCAGAGCCGCAACCCCAGGCCGCCGGCCAGTGATATCCATCGGTGTAGCGGCAGGCCTGCCTGCCTGGGGCGGGGCTTCAGCCTCGGCGCGGGATGTAGGGGCGACCTTCAGGTCGCCCGCCTCGGTCTCGCCGTCGGGACGCGCGGAGCCGAGGAGTTCAGTCCGCGGCATTACTGGGAGCCGCGTAATTCATTGCGTGGAAGTGGTTTCTGTGAACGGGAGACGGACAACCAGACCATGACAGACAAGCTGAAGGGACGCAACGCGGTAGTCACCGGCGCCGGCCGCGGCATCGGCAGCGCTGTTGCAGTCCTCCTCGCCCACGAAGGCGCCAGCGTCGTCGTCAACGACCCCGGCGTCAACGTCGACGGCAGCGGCCACGACGCTGGGCCCGCCGACCAGCTGGTGGAGGAGATCCGCGCCGCCGGCGGCACCGCCGTCGCCAACTACGATAGCGTCGCCGAACCCGACGGCGGCGAGAACATGGTCAAGCAGTGCCTGGACGCCTTTGGCCGCATCGACATCCTCATCAACGTCGCTGGTATCCTCCGCGACCGCATGATCTTCAACATGACTGAGCAGGAGTGGGACGACGTCATCGCCGTCCACCTCAAGGGCCACTACAACACCATCAAGCCCGCCGCCGTGCTCATGCGACAGCAGCGCTGCGGGCGCATCGTGAACTTCTCCTCCATCTCCGGCCTGCGGGGCAACTCCGGCCAGGCCAACTACGGCGCCGCCAAGGCCGGCATCGCCGGCCTCACCCGCGTCGTCGCCCGCGACCTTGGGCGCTACGGCGTCACCTGCAACGCTATCGCCCCCGGCGCCCAGACCAGGATGAGCGACGTCGTGCCTGAGTCGGCCCGCCAGCTGCGCGCCCAGCGGGGCATGGCCGCCGCCGGGCCCCCTCCAACTGTCGTGGAGAGGACCCCGGAGCAGGTTGCTCCCATGACGGTCTACCTCTGCACCGACGAGGCCTGGAACATCAACGGTAAGATCTTCCACGTCGCCGGCGGGATCGTATCCCTCGCCGCCGAGGAGGCGCCAGTACGCCGGATACAGAAGGACGGCAAGTGGGAGCTGGCGGAGCTGGTCTCCCTCGTGCCCGCGAACCTGCTGTTCGGCGTGGAGAACCCGGCGCCGCCGCCGCCGGACCTGGACCTACCCGGACGGCCTGCTCCCCAGACGCAGGTTTAGCGCTGCCCTCGAGGCGGCAGTTACGCCGGCACCCCTCGTTCAGCCGGCGGCGCC
>JADFNQ010000039.1 GCA_022563285.1 Chloroflexota bacterium
TCGACGGTGAGGTGGGGGTAGCTCTCCATCAGGTTGCGGTTCACGAAGGAGCCCGGGTCGCCCTCATCGGCGTTGCAGATCATGTACTTTGGCGTGACCTCGGCCCCGCGCAGGAAGTCCCACTTGCGGCCGGTGGGGAAGGCGGCGCCGCCGCGCCCCCACAGGCCGGACTCCAGCACCTCGCTGATCACCTGCTCGTCGCTCATCGCCAGCGCCTTGGCGAGCCCCTCGTAGCCGCCACGGGCGATGTAGTGGTCGATCTCATCGGGATCGGTGACGCCGCAGTTCGCCATGAGCCGCCGCTCCTGGCCCGCGAAGAACTCCAGCGACCCCAGCGACGGCAGGCCGTCCAGCGGCTCGTCCGCGAGGACGGCGAGCGCAAGTTCAGGGACGACGCCGTCGGCTGCCACCGCCCCCTCGATGAGTTGGGGCACCTTGTCAGCCGTAACCTTGCCGTACAGGACCCCCGGCCGGCCGGGCCGGACGACCTCCACGATCGGCTCGATGTAGCACAGCCCCCAGCAGCCGGTAACCATCACCTCCGCCTCCAGGGCCTGCCCTGAGCCTGTCGAAGGGCCGCGGGCGGCCAGCTCCACGCGCACGGCGTCCAGCGTCTCACGGGCGCCGACGGCGCGGGAGCAGGTGGTGACGCCGACCTTGATGAGCGGGCGCTCCGGCTCCGCTAAGGGCCGCCAGGCCGCCTGGGCTTTCTCCTTGAGCTCCTCGTACGTAGCCATATCGTCCGTCTCTTCTCGTAGCTGCAGGGCTTTAGCCCTGCAAAATGGCAGACCTGAAGGTCTGCAGCTACGCTTCGCCGCCTCCCTCCCGTTCGTCGACCGAGCGCTTGGAGGGCTGCGTCTCCTCAGCCTCCTCGCCGGCAGCCGGGCCGGGCTCACGCGCCTCTTCGCCCTTGAGCTCGCGGGCGAGCTTGATCGTATCGCTGACGGAGAGAGGGCCGATGTACCTGCCCTCCAGCCGCACCAGCGGCGCCAGGTGGCAGGTGCCGTCGCACTGCACGAGGCGGAGGCCTAAGGCGCCGTCCTCCGTCTTCTCGCCCATCTGGCAGCCCAGGATGCTCTCCAGTACCCGCCGGATGTTCATCGAGCTCTTGAACAGACAGGCGGGCCCGCTGCACCACTCGACCGTCGTCTGGGCGGGCGGGACGGTGCGGATCTCGGAGTAGAAGTCGAGGGCGCCGTAGAGCATCGCCGGAGTGGTGCGGAACTTGGCCGCGAGGACAGGGATCGCCTCGCCGGGCACATAGCCGCAGGCCTGCTGGACACGGTGGAATGCAGTCAGGAGATCGGCGTTGTCGGGCGAGAGGTCAGCGATGAGCTCTCCCACCTTCGCCAGCAGATCGGCGTCCCCCGCAACGGGCCCAACGGCGGTGTAGCGGGAGGGGTGCGACGGTCCGGCGGTGATCTTGGTCATGTCCTGGCCGCGGTTCCCAGCGACTCCAGCCTAGGTGGGGATCAGACTTTGTGGCAGACTTCACACAATCATACACGGGCGCGATGACGCGGGCAAGGCCGGAGCGACGCTACAGGCAGCCGCCTCAACAGACGTGAAGCGGGAGCTATCCGGCACTGCGATAGCCCTAGCGGTGGCCTCTAGGGTCAAATAACCTATATGTCCTTGCTAAGCTCCCTCTCGACCACCAGTTCCGGCATTCGCAGCAGCCTCCAGGTGACTCGACCTGCCTCTATTGCCTCACGCACCTGTCTCTGGTAAGGCGTAAGTGTCGCTGCTCCAGTCTTTACCTCGACAAAGGCGATGCCTTTTATCTGTTGTTCTGAGAGGCCATCGAAGACGACGTAGTCCACTGGACTGCCCAAAAAGCGGGCGTCGGCTGGCTCATACCCGAAGTCTGGAACTAGCGGGGCGAACCGTTCTCCAATTTGTCCCTTAATAGTTGCGCTACTCCTTCTTAACGTTTCTTGGACAATTTGTTCTCTGTGCTCAGCTATCCATGCTTCAAGTCGAAGCTCGACCTGAGCGTCGAAGCGAGCTTTTAGGAAAGGGTAAAGTAGCAGAGTCGCGAGCAAGAACCCGGAGACCAACCCCAAAGCAATGAGGAGGAACTCCATCTCTATGCCTCCTTAACTAAATGGAGCAAGTGTCCCTAGTCACCAGGCGGTCAGCGTCTTGATAGCTTATCACCATCCAACGCAAGCCGCCGGCTTTAGTCGGCGGTGCATCTTACACCCCCCTAGCGCAGCGCGAAATCGCTAAGGGGGAAGCGGCGCACGCGGTCGGCCGCGCTCTCCGAGATGAACACTAACTCGCCCTCGGCGTCGTAGGCTAACCCGCGGCCGAAGCTGAAACGCCACTCGGCTTCGGGGCCGGCTGCCGTGTCGTAGACCAGCGGGAAGAAGGCGCTGGAGGCCACAGAGCCCAGGTCGCCCGGGCGCTCCATCCCCGGCTAATCCCGGCTAGGCGAACAGGGCGTCCACGAACCGCTTCGGCTCGAACGACGCGAGGTCGCCCGCCTTCTCGCCCGTGCCCACGAAGCGGACCGGCAGCCGGAGCTGATCGCACACCGCGAAGATGACGCCCCCTTTGGCCGTGCCGTCCAGCTTCGCCAGCAGGATGCCGGTCACGCCCACCGTCTCGGTGAAATACTTTGCCTGGTGCAAAGCGTTCTGCCCGCTCGTCGCATCCAGCACCAGCAGCACCTCGTGCGGCGCCGTCTCGTCCTTGCGCTGGATGATCCGGTTGATCTTGCGCAGCTCCTCCATTAGGTTCGCCTTCGTGTGTAGCCGCCCCGCCGTGTCGATCATGACCACGTCCGCGCCGCGACTCTCCGCCGCGTTCAGCGCGTCGAACACCACCGCACCCGGGTCGGACCCCTCCTTGTGAGCGATGACGTCCGCGCCGACGAGCTCTCCCCACTGCTTGAGCTGGTCGATCGCCGCCGCCCGGAAGGTGTCGCCGGCGGCCAGGATCACCTTTCGCCCCTCTTGCCTGTAGGCATGGGCCATCTTGGCGATGCCCGTCGTCTTGCCCGTGCCATTCACCCCGACAACCAGCACGATGCCAGGCTTCGGACCTCCGTCTCCGCTTATGGTTCGAGGAGCCTCCGGGTGAGCGGCTGATGGGCCCCACAGCTTCCCCAGGTGGTAGTCCACCGACAGTACGGAGACCAGCTCCTCCCTCAACACCTCCTGCGCCCGCTCCGGGTCGCGGATCCCCTCGTCTTCTACCCGCTCCCGGAGGATCTCCAGCACCTTCACCGTCGTCTCCACACCCGTGTCCGCGGCGATCAGCGTCTCCTCCAGCTCGTCCCACAGCTCGTCGTCCAGGCCGCGGCGGAACATCCCGCCGATGCGGGAGAACCAGGTGCGCCGCGTGCGTTCGACGGCGTGCTCGACGGACTTCGGCGCCTCGGCTTCGGCCTCGGCCTCTACGACCGCCTCGACCTGCTCAGGGGCTTCGACGGCTTCAGCGCCCTCGGCGGGCTCCGGGGCCGCCTCTTTCTTGCGACGGAAGAATCGCGCCATACGGCTTGGATGATAGGGGGCGGAGGGTAGAGGGGCAAGCGGGGGCTGATGTGGCCTCGGTGGCGCTCTTGTGGGGGAAAACCCCACACATAACTAGTTACTTTGCCTGATTGACGGAGCGGCTGTGGGGCTGGTATATGGGGTCAGGCGGGCTTAATGCACGTAGGGGGTGCGGTATGGCTACCCAAAGACGTAACAAACGAGCGCTCCTCAAGCCACTGGCGCTGTTGGGCCTCGTAGCAGCGCTGCTGTTCGTGTTTGCTGGGCAAGAGGCGATGGCGCAGGACTCCACTGTCGTTGTGCCCCGCAGGCAACCTATCCAGATAGCGGTGGTGGTCGACCTGCCCGGTGGCGAGGGCCCCCTGGAACTTATTGGCCAGGGCGCCGTCAACGCTGTCCAGATGGCCATCGAGGATCATGGTGATATCCAAGGCTTCAGCGTCCAACAGAACAACTTCGACGGTGAGTGCGACTCCACCGCAGGCGAGGCAGCCGCCAAAGCCGTGGTCCGCAATCCCAAGAACGTGGGCGTCATCGGCCACCTGTGCTCCGGCAGCTATAGGGGCGGCCTGCCCATCTACGAGAGCGCGGGGGTAGTCACTATCTCAGGCTCCGCCACCGCACCGACATCGTTCCTGTCGCCTTTGGGTCCGACCGTCTTTAACCGCACCGTGATTGCGGAGGTGTTTCCCCCCGGACCGGACCCGGTCTTCGACGAGTGGATGGGTACCGTCGAGACCCTGCCCACCGTCATAACCTGGCAGGCCGACTACCAACTCCGCTTCCCCGGCGAGCTGCCAGAATTTGCCGAGTTCTTGCCGTTCTTCTACGACGCCACCCGCTTGCTCCTCACCCGTATCGACGAGGTGGCTAGCATGCATCGTGGCGGCAACCTAGTCATCGACCGGGATTAGCTGGCCGACGCCGTGCGCGACACCGAAGACTTCTTGGGCGTCACCTGCTTCATCACCCTCGACGAGTTCGGCAGCCGCATCAGCGACCTCGACCAGCTGACCCCGTGCTCCGACTAGGCTGTCGCATGCAGGCGAGGAGGGTCGGGCTTGTGTCTGGCCCTGCTTCTGCTCGTAGCCGGCGACGAACCGGCGAACCGCGGGCCTACCGCGCCTTCACGTCCGCCAGCCGCATCGAAATCACCCGCGAGGCGCTGTCCGGCCCCATCGACACCCCGTAGATGGCGTCCGACACCTCTATCGTCCCCCGGTTGTGGGTGATCACCGTGAACTGCGTCTTCTTGGACAGCTTCTGCAGCGCCGTCACGAACCGGCCCACGTTCACCTCGTCCAGCATCGCGTCCACCTCATCCAGCACGCAGAACGGCGAGGGGTTCGCCTGCATCAGCGCGAACAGCAGGGCGACCGCCGTGAGCGCCTTCTCCCCGCCGGAGAGCTGGGCCAGGCTCTGCAGACGCTTCCCCGGCGGCTGCGCCTCTATCTCCACGCCCGTGTTCTGCGGGTCCTTCGGCTCGGTCAACGTCAGGCGGGCATGGCCGCCGCCGAAGAACGCCCGGAAGTACTCCTCGAACCCCTCCGCCACCGTCTTGAACGTCGACTCGAAGCGCTTGCGCATGATCCCCTGCAGCTCGCTGATGGCGCGGTGAAGCGCCTGCTCGGCCCCGCTCAGGTCCTCCAGCTGGGAGGTCAGGAAGTCGTGCCGCTCCCGCAGCTCCGCGTAGTCCTCCGTCGCCTCCACGTTCACCGGTCCCAGCCGCCGCATCTGACCCCGCAGCCGCTCGATCTCCCGCCCCAGCGCTTCGGGGTCGATCTCCGCGCCGCCGGATATCGGGCGCAGGCCACCGCCCTCCTCAGGCCGGTCCGCCGCCAGCCAGTGGGGGACTCGGGGCACCAGGACCTCCGGCGAGACGATCTCGCCCTCGCCGCTGATGCTCAGCCCGTCCTCCTCGATCCGCTGCCGCAGGGTATCGATCTCCGTCTCCCAGCGCCGCACCTCCGCCTCCGTCTCCAGGACGCGCCGCTCCGCCTGGAACATGCGCCCCTGCGCGGATAAGAGCTGCTGGTGCATCTCCCGCTCCCGCAGCTCAAGCTGTACCGTCTCCCCCTGGTCCGGCGCCGAAGCCTCGGCCAGCGGCTGTAGCTGCTGTTGGGCCTTGGTCAGCTCCTGCTCGTCTGAGCGCACGCTGCCGGCCAGGGTGGACTGCTCCATCTCCAATCCACGAAGCTGCACCCCCTTAGCGGAGAGCTGGGCGTCCAGCCGCGCCAGGGCGACCTTGCTGCTCTCCCTCTGCACGTCCAGCGACTGCAGCTGGCCCTCCAGGGATGCCGGCAGGGAGGTCGCCTCCGCCACCGCCTGGCTTAGCTGGGCGCGCCGTCCCTCCACCAGCCCGCCCGCCTTCCTCAGGTGGCGGGCGGACTCCTCCAGCTCCTTCGCCTCCGCCAGGGAATGTTCGCCCTCCTGGGCCAGCCGCTCCGATGCGCGGTCCACGTCCTCGCCCTGCTCGCGCAGGTTGTTCTGGGAAGAGACTAGTCCGCGCAGCTCGCCCCGGAGCTGGGCCAGCCGGCGCTGCTGCCCGGCGATCGCCTCCTGAGTGCGCATGCGGCGGGCCAGCCCCTCGTCGGCCTCACCGGAGGTCGCCGACATCGCCGCCTCGCTCTCCCTCAGCCGCTCACGCAGGGAGTGCACCTCGTTCTCCGCGGCCGCCAGGGAGCGCCGCACGCGCTCGATCTCCTTGGGGAGCGACTCCAGGTCGCGCTCGTGCCCCAGGATGTAGGGGCGGGTGACGCGGGGGAAACCGGCGGTGATGGCGCCCATGGGGTGGAAGACGATCCCATCCAGCGTGACCACCGTGCCCAGACCGCGGCGGACGACGCGGCCGGCCGCCTCCACGTCCTGGACGACGATCGTGCGGCCCAGCAGCGTATCGATGAGCTTCTGGTAAGCGGGCTCGCAGCGGACGAGCTGGGAGGCCACGCCGACGATCCCCTTCTCGCGAATGAGGTTGAGGGGGTAGACCTGCTTCACGGCATCCATGGGGAGGATAGTAGTGCGGGGGCCGTCTTCGGCGACCAAGGCGCGAACGGCGTCGACGGCCTCCCCCTGGCGCCGGACGATGAACGCCTCCACCATATCGCTGAGGGCGGCCTCGATCGCCGTCTCCAGCCCGCGCGGCACCCGAACGACCTGATAGATGGCGGCCAGGGCGCCCTCGACGGTGACCTCGGGTTCGTCCTCCCGCGCCGACCGTAGCTGGCGCTGGGCTTCGCTGAGGACTTTCAGGCGCGCCTCCTGCGCCTCCAGCTTGCCGCGGCGGGCGTTCTGGCTCCCCTCCACCTTGGCCAGCGAATCGCGCAGCTTCGCAATCCCGGAGTCTAGCTGTCGGCGGCGCTCGCTCACCCCGGCTACCGCGGCGGCCAGCCTCGCGTCATCGGCGCGGAAGCCCCGCAGCACACGGATAAGCTCCACCATCTGGCTGATGATGGAGCGGCGGCGGGTGTCCAGGCGGGCGGTCTCCTTCTCCAGGTCGCGCCGGCTCAGAACCAGACGCTTCAGGCGCTCCTCGATGTCCCGTGCGGCGGCGCGCAGACGCTCGCTCCTGGCCTCCTCGTCGGCGGCGCGACCCTGGCCCGCGCCGAGCTCCTCCTCCAGTTCGACCAGCTCCTGGCGGCGGCGCTCCAGTTCAGTCCCGGCAGCGATCAGCCCCTCCTCCAGCTCGGCGCGTCGGCTGTCCAGGCCGGAGACGACATCATCGGCCTGGGCCCGCTCACCCTCCAGAGCGGCGACCTCGTCACGAAGCTCCTGCTGGCGCTGCTCCAGGATGGCCTGCCTCTGAGTGGACACGGCCGTGCTCTGCTCCAGCTCACGGATGCGGTCGGCCAGGCGCTGGCGGTCGGTGGAGGAGGAGGCGGCGGCGCGGCGGCGATTCTCCAGCCCCTTGCTCACCTCGCCCAGATCACGCTCGCAGGTCTCCATGACCACCTTGGCCTGCGTGAACTCCGCCTGCGCCTGATCGTGGGCGGCGCGGGCGACGGCCACCGCCTCGTTAGCGTGGTGCCACCGCTGCTCGTAGAAGGCGCCCAGCGCCTGCGAGAGCTCGCGCGAGATGCGCGCGTAGTCGCCGGCCCGCTTCGCCTGGCGCTCGAGCTGGCTCAGACGGGGAGCGATCTCTTTGACCAGGAGCTTGATCCGCTCCACGTTCTCATGGGTGGCGGCGAGCTTCGCTCCCGCCTCGTCGATGCGCAAACGGTAGCGCTGAATATCGGCCGCCTCCTCGATGAGCTGGCGGCGCTCGTCCGGGCGAAGGTTGAGCACCGTCTCCACCAGCCCCTGGCCGATGATCGCGTATGAGCTCTGGGTAGCGCTGGCCTTGGCCAGCAGCTCATGGATGTCCCGCAAGCGCACCCGCTTGCGATTGATCAGGTACTCGCTCTCACCGTTGCGGTAGCCACGGCGGGTGAGGGCCACCTCGGCGAAGTCCAGGGGCAACCAGCGGTCGGAGTTGTCCAGAGTGAGGGTGACCTCCGCCTTGTCCGCCCGCTGGCGCTTGGATGAGCCGGCGAAGATAGCGTCCTGCATCTTGCGGGCGCGCAGGAGGCGGCCGGACTGCTCGCCCAGCACCCAGCGCAGGGCGTCCGCAATGTTGGACTTGCCGGAGCCGTTGGGGCCGACGATGGCGGTGATCCCCTGACCAAATTCGAAGGTCGTACGGGTAGCGAAGCTCTTGAAGCCCTGGATGTCCAGCCGCTTCAGGTACATGCGAGCGTCAACCCGAGCCAGCTAAGGCATCCAAGGCCTGATGTGCCGCCGCCAGCTCCGCCTGCTTCTTGTTGCGCCCCTCCCCGTGGCCCAGCACCTCGCTGCGGACCAGCACCTCCACGGTGAACGTCTTGGCGTGGTCCGGACCCAGTGAGGATATGAGCCGGTACTTGGGGATCTCGTGCCAGCGGGACTGGACTTCATGCTGAAGCTGCGACTTGCTGTCTATGGCCACGGCCCCGGCGGCTACCTTCTCCAGCTCCGGCGCGAGCAGCCGGAGCACCAGCTTGCGGGCCTTGCTGACGCCGCCGTCCAGGAACACCGCCCCGATCAGCGCCTCCAGCGCGCCCGCCAGGTTCGAGGGCCGGCTGCGCCCGCCCGACATCTCCTCGCCGCGGCCGAGCACCAGGTAATCGCCCAGGGAGATGCGTTCCGCCGCCTCCGCCAGGGTGTCCCAGCGGACGAGCAGAGCGCGGATCTGGCTCAAGTGGCCCTCGCTGAGTGCCGGATAGTCCCCGTATAAACGCTCGGAGACGACCAAGCCCAGAACTGCATCGCCCAGGAACTCCATCCGCTCGTTCGATTCCAGCTCCAGCTCCGGCGCCTCATTCAGATATGAGCGATGCACCAGCGCCTGCTCCAGCAGGGTGATACGCCGGAAGCTTATATCGAGCGACTTCGCGAGGGAGGAGGGGTCCTTCGGTTTGGCAGCAGTCACCATTTAGATACCTAACCTTAGCGCTTGAGCCGAACGGTCCCTGGATGCATCCCCCTCCCGGGCTGCATCCGATGATCCAATCGTGGCGTTCTGTAGTGGGTCAAGGTTATAGTCAACAGGTGAGAGCCAGTTTGAACCCATCTTAGGCGTCCCCAAAACAGCCTGTCAAGGCGACGCCTTATAATAGTCGCGGTACCCCGAATATGGCTCAGGCAAACCTTATCGACAAGCTCCATCGAGCCCTCCTCCCCACCGCCCGCGAAGCGTTCACCGCCCTCGTCCGCGCCGCCCGCGACGAGCAGCTAGCCCTTTACCTGGTCGGTGGCAGCGTCCGCGATCTCCTCCTGGACCGTCCCACCCTGGACGTGGACCTGACCCTGGAGGGAGACGCCCCCGCCCTGGCGCGGCGCGCCTCGGCGGAACTGCGCGATACCCGCTGCCTGGTCCACGCCGCCTTCCGCACCGCCACCCTGAAAGGCCCCGACTTCCGCCTCGATATCGCCACCGCACGCGCCGAGACGTACGAGCGCCCGGGAGCGCTGCCCACCGTC
>JADFNQ010000040.1 GCA_022563285.1 Chloroflexota bacterium
GGGTGCCCACATCTCGATGTCGTAGGCCTGGGTGGCGGTGAAGCCGAGGTCGCCGGCGCAGAGCTGCACGACGCGGTGGGGGATAGCCAGGGCGCGGCAGACGGACTCGGCATCCTGGACGAGGGCCTGGAGGGCATCGTCAGACTGGTCCGGCTCGACGAACTTGTACAGCTCCACCTTATCGAACTGGTGGCCGCGCTTGATCCCGCGGACGTCGCGGCCGGCGGACATCTTCTCGCGGCGGAAGCAGGGGGTGTAGGCCACGAAGTGGAGGGGGAGCGTGCCGGGCTCCAGGATCTCGTCCCGGTAGAGGTTGGTGAGGGGCACCTCAGCGGTGGGGATGAACCAGTAGTCCTCCTCGGCGTCGCGGTACAGGTTGTCGGCGAACTTCGGGAGCTGGCCCGCCGCCAGCATGTTCTCCTCCTTGACCATGGCCGGCGGGTAGACCTCCGTGTAGCGGCCGTCGCGGAGGTGGAGGTCCAGCATGAAGGTGATGAGGGCGCGCTGGAGGCGGGCGCCGGGGCCGGTGAGGACGTAGAAGCGGGAGCCGGAGAGCTTGGAGCCGCGCTCGAAGTCGATTATTCCCAGCGCCTCGCCCAGCTCCCAGTGGGGCTTGTGGAAGGTGGGCTCTACGGGCTCGCCCTCCGTGCGGAGCACCACGTTGGCGGATTCGTCGGGGCCATCGGGGACGGAGTCCGCGGGCAGGTTCGGCACCTGGAGGAGGAGATCGCGCAGGCGGCCGTCCAGGTCGCGGAGCTGGTCCTCCAGCGAGTCCAGCTTTTGGCCAAGGAAGGAGGAGCGGGCGACTAGGTCGGAGCGGCGGTGCTCGGCGTGCTTAGCCTCCTTGGTCGCTGCGGTCTTCATCTCGCGGGCGAGCTGGCCGATCTCCTTGGAGAGGGCGTTGCGCTCGGCGCGGATCGACTCCACCTCCTGGAGGGTGCCGCGATGCTGGGTGTCGAGGTCGAGGATCTCCTCCAGCGGCACGTCGTCGGCGCCGCGGCGGGCGAGGCCATGCCGCACCGCTTCCGGTTGTTCGCGGATGAGCTGGATGGAGAGCATAGGCAGATCCTAGAGCCTGGAACCTGACGCACGGCGGGTGGTCTCGATGGCTTGGATGGCGAGGAGGCGGACGTCCTCAGCGATGGGGACGGCGACGCCGCAGGCGGCGAGGTCGAGGGGCTGCTTGGAGCGTAGGGCTTCTTCGTCCACCCAGTGGAAGTCGCCGGAGGGCCGGTCGTCGGTGGCCCCGTCCACCAGGCGGCAGAAGTAGATCAGGTCGATGTGCTGGTGCGGCTCGCTGGGTTCGGGGCTGTCCTCCAGCAGGATCGTGTAGGGGGGCTGAAGCTGGTTGGGATAGGGGAAGGGCAGGGTGGGGACGGAGGGGATGACCTCGGCGGCGACCCCCGTCTCCTCGCGGATCTCGCGCAGGACGGCCTGTACGGGGTCTTCGTCCGGCTCGATATGGCCGCCGGGGGGCATCCACTGCTGGAGGCGCTTGTGCCAGTGGAGGAGGGTGTGGTCGCCCTGGACGACGAAGCCGGTGGCGGTGAAGTGGCGTCTCACCGCTGCTCCCTCTCGCGCAGGTGGGGGAATAGGATCACCTCGCGGATGGAGGGCTGGCCGGTGAGGGCCATGACCAGGCGGTCGATGCCGATGCCGAGGCCGCCGCAGGGCGGCATGCCGTACTCCAGGGCGGTCAGGAACTCCTCGTCCGCCAGCTCCACCTCCTCGTCGCCGGCGGCGAGGAGGCGAGCCTGCTGGAGCATCCGCTCTCGCTGCTCCTGGGGGTCGTTCAGCTCCGAGTAGGCGTTGCCGACTTCACGGCTGGCGATGAACAGCTCGAAGCGCTCCACCAGGCGGGGGTTGTCCGGCTTGCGCTTGGCCAGGGGCGAGAGCTCAACGGGATAGTCCAAGAGGAAGGTTGGCTGGATGAGGTTGGGCTCTACCTTGTCGGAGAGAAGCTCATCGATGAGCTTGCCTCGGCCCCACTTCTCATCCACGGCGACGCCGCAGGAGGCCACCGCCTCCCGCATCGACTCCACCTCCGGGTGCTGCTCGAAGTCGACGCCGCTGTGCTGTTTGATGGCGTCGCGCAGGGTGATCCGCGGCCAGGGCGGGGCGAAGTCGATCTTGGTGTCGTCGTGAGTGACCGTATTGCCGTCCAGCGCCTCGCGGGCGACGGTGGAGATCATCTCCTCCACCATGTCCATGACGTCGGTGTAGTCGGCGTAGGCCTGGTAGGACTCCAGCATCGTGAACTCCGGGTTGTACTTGGCGGAGACGCCCTCGTTGCGGAAGATGCGGCCGATCTCGTACACCCGGTCGTAGCCGCCGATGACCAGCCGCTTGAGGTATAGCTCCAGGGCGATGCGGAGGTAGAGCTGGCGGTCCAGGGCGTTGTGGTAGGTGACGAAGGGGCGGGCGGCGGCGCCGCCGGCGGCGGGCTGGAGGACGGGCGTCTCCACCTCCAGGAAGCCGTGGCTGTCCAGGAAGTGGCGTACGGCGGTGATGACGCGGGAGCGGGTGAGGAAGGTATCGCGGACCTGGGGGTTGGCGATCAGGTCCAGGTAGCGCTGACGGTAGCGCAGCTCGACGTCCTGGAGGCCGTGCCACTTCTCCGGCGGGGCGCGCAGCGCCTTGGCCAGGACGGTGAACTGGCTCACCCGAAGTGTGAGTTCCCCTCTTCGAGTCCTAAAGACATTGCCTGTCGCCTCAATGATGTCTCCTAAGTCTACGGTTGTTCTGAAGAGATCGAGCGCGGCTTCTTTCTTTGCCACGATGGCAGTTGGGGAGACCACTCTTAGATTTGGCCAATCCTTCCGCAAATACAACTGCATCTTGTCCGTGCTGTCCCCGATGTCGAAGAAGATTGCGCCTCCCTGGTCGCGAATTAGGCGGACACGTCCCGCTGCGCGATAGGTGATTGCTCTTCCCCTTAGGCCACGGGCGACCAATTCGCCGGTCCCCTCGGGGATTCTAGCCGCTGCGTGCGTCATGATTTGATTGAGCGACTTTCTCTTTCGACGTCGAGGTCCCAGTGGAGACCGGGCAGGGTAAGGGTCTAGGCCGCGGGCGCGGAGGCGCTCCAGCTTGGCGATTCGCAGCGATATGATCTCTTGTTCGCCCATACGTGGCCCCTGAAAGCTTCAGGCGGGGCCCGGTTGGCGCCCCGCCTGATTTTACTGGTCGCTCTGCCGCTCCGCTAGTCGACGCTGATGATCGTCCAGCGGAGAGCGCCGGCGGGTGCGTTCACCTGCACCTCATCGCCGACGCACTTGCCCAGGAGGGCTTCGCCCACCGGGGACTCGTTGCTGATGCGGTGTCCCTTGGGGTCGGCCTCCGCGGAGCCGACGATGGTGTAGTTCTCCGTCTCGCCCTTATGGTTCTGGACGGTGACGTTGGAGCCAAGGCTGACCCGCAGGTGGTCGTGTGCCACCTCAATGACGACGGCGTTCTGGATAATCGTCTCCAGGGTGAGGATACGGCCTTCAACGAAGGCCTGCTCGTTGCGGGCGTCCTCGTATTCGGGGGTGTTCTGGGCGCCCACCATCTCCTTGGCGTCGTGTATGCGCTGCGACGCCTCAGCGCGGCGGACGTTGATGAGGTGATCCAGCTCCTGCTGCAGTTTGGATAGGCCATCTTTGGTAAGAGGGACGGTCTTGCCTGCCATGGCTATCACTCCTACACCCTGCGAAAAAAGAGACTGGGGGCGTGAACCCTCAGTCGAGCAGGTGTTCGCGTCGTTTCCGGGCGATATTATAGGGCAGCGATCTGGACTTGTAAAGGGTCAGGGTTGCATCGCTATGCTGAGAAGGGGGGCTGTGATACAATCCGCGTATCTGTCCGGCGTGCGTTACACTCGGCCCGCCGGGGATATTCAAGCGCGTAAGAATGCGACGGTTTCCGCCCCGCGATCTCCCGCCCAGAGATAGGCCGCCTCGGCGCGACTTGCCGCGGCCGGAAGGCCCGTTCGACCGGCTGCTGCGCAGGGGTCAGCGGGATCCGGCCCCGTTGATCATCGGCGGGACGGTGTTGTTCATCGCGGTGGTGATCATCCTTGTGTTCCTCCTCTCCGGCGTGTTCGGTGGGGGTGATGAGGACAGGACGACGACTGTGGACGGGACGGGCATCGAGGCCGTGTTCGGCGAGATGCCGGGCCTGCCGCCGGGGCTGGTCGCCCTGAGCGAATTCGTAGAGTTCAACACGGACGGAGACCTCTCCGCGACGATCGCTTTGCCGCTCCGCAGCCGGCCGGAGGATGAGACGGGGCTGGGCTTCTACACCTTCTTGGCGGAGCGCTGGCAGAGGGTGGCGGACGCCCGCCTTGACGCCGGGGCACAGCGGGCGGAGGCAGACTTCTCGCCGCTGCCGCAAAACCTTGCGGTGCTGCGGGTGGTGGCCCAGGCCTACCAGGTGGCGGCTTCCCTGCCGCCCGGCGGCAGGCTACACCCGGAGGCGAAGGCCGGCATCGTAAGCCCCAGAGACTACAAGCCGCTGAGCGACAGCTCCCTGGAGGGGACCGCCACGGGCGTTGAGATCAGGGATGGTGTTCTGCTTATCCCAACGATCGTGGGCAGCGGAGAGGACACGGCGGCAGTGGTTAACGATATCCTTTCCAATGATCTGCTGATCGGGCAGCACGTTCAGGAGATAGTGCAGCTGGCGGAGAGCGGCGGCTTCGCGGGGATCGACCTGGAGTACTCCGCCGTGGACCCGGACCTGCGGACGGAGTTCACCTCCTTCGCACAGGAGCTGGGGCAGGCGCTGCGGGAGGATGGACGGCGGTTGAGCCTGACGCTGCCGCCGCCGGGGCTGCAGCGCAGCGCCTACGACTGGCCGGTGCTGGGCCAGGCGGCGGACATCATCAAGATCCTGCCCATAGCGGACCCGCTGCGCTACTGGGAGGTGATGCCGGAGGGGCTGACCCAACTGGTCGAGGATGTGGACCCGCGAAAGCTGATGCTGGTGGTGAGTCCGTTCAGCGCCGAGCTAGACGAAGGCGGCGGCATCAGAACGCTGGGCTACCTGGAGGCGATGCTCCTGGCCGGCGAGATCACGGTACGGGAGCCCGCGGATCCGGAGAAGATCGAGACCGGGGTGGGCGTGAGGGTGGTGGCGGTGAACCTGGCGCAGTCAGAGGGGGCGACCGACATTCGCTGGAACGATGATGCGGCGGCCCTCTCCTTCTCCTACGTGGCGCCCGACACGAGGACGGTGTACATCGAGAACGTGTTCAGCGCGGGGTTCAAGCTGGAGCTGGTGCAGACGTATGCGCTGGGCGGCGTCGCCGTGTCCGACGCCTCCGCGAAGACGGATGTGGCGAACATCTGGCCCGTCGTGAACCAGCTCATCGAGACCGGCACGGCAAGCCTGGTGCGGCCGAACGGTGACGCGCTGGTGCCACGCTGGGAGGCGCCGGACGGCGGCAAGCTGGACGCCACCGCCGGGCCGTCCGTCATCTGGCGGACGGACGAGCCGGGCACCTACACCCTGCGGATGCTGATCAGCGATGGGGACCAGCGCTTCGGGCAGGAGATCGATGTGGAGGTGAAGGAGAAGAAGGGGACGCCGACGGCGACGGCGGCACCGGTGGTGACGTTCCCGGCGGAAGAGCCGACGCCGACGGCCACGCCTACTCCGACGCCAGGGCCGGAGCCGACACCGACCGTGGCAGTGCAAGTGGGCAAGCTGGCGGAGGGGGATGGTGACGGTGTCTTCAGTAATGATGAGCTAGTGCCGCCAGGCTCTACGGTCTTCTACTTGATCACCATTGACAACGACAGTGGTGTGCCAGTGACCATCACCTCGTTGGTGGACGACGTATACGGCACCATCACCGACTGCGGCGGTATCAACTTCGACAGCGCACTCTTCACCGATGTCGTCGGCCGGACGCTGGCGGCGGACGATGGCGATGGCGACGCGCTTAACGGTGGAGCCGACGAGGTTCAGTGCGTCTTCACGAGAACCGCCCCAGCAGGCCCGGACATGCAGGTGCCGGATATCATAACCGCCGTCGTCCGGGATGCAGATAACAACGAGGCGTCCGACACGGACCCCGCCAAGATCACGACGAGCTAAGGGAGGCCCTTGCCATGCGGGTGATCGCCGGTCGAGCCAAGGGTCGCCGCCTCGCCGGGCCCCCGTCGCGGGCCACGCGGCCGACCTCGGACCTGGTGCGGGGGGCGATCTTCTCCGCCCTGGAGGCGATGGGGGCGGAGCTGACGCGGGTGCTGGACCTGTACGCGGGGAGCGGGGCGCTGGGGATCGAGGCGCTGAGCCGGGGGGCCCGCTGGTGCGACTTCGTGGAGAAGAACGGCCGCGCCTGCGCCTCCATCCGTGAGAACCTTGCCAAGACGGGGTTCGATGAGCAGGCGAGGGTACACTGCGCGCCCGTGGAGAGGGCAGCGTCAAGGCTGGAGGGGCCGTATACTCTGGTGCTGTCCGACCCGCCCTACGCCCAGGCGGCGACCGAGGCGCTGGAGCGGCTGGCTGAGACGGGCCTGGTGGAGGCCGGGACAACGGTCCTGGTGCTGGAGCACAGCTCGCGGGAGGATGCGCCGGAGGGGCTGGGCGGGCTATCGCAGGTGAAGACGCTGAAGCACGGCGACAGCGCGGTGTCGATCTATCGCTAGGAGGTGCCGATTTGGTAGCAGCGGTCTATCCCGGCAGGTTCGATCCGGTAACTCTGGGGCATGTGGACATCGCGCAGAGGGCGGCTACCCTGTTCGACCGTGTGGTGGTGGCCGTGTACGACCTGCCGCCGGAGGGGTGTCTGTTCAGCACGGAGAAGCGGGTGAAGCTGTTCGCGGAAGCGGTGAAACACATCGAGCACGTGGAGGTGAAGGCGTTCTCCGGCCTGGTGGTGGACTTCGCTCGCAAGGAGCGGGCGAAGGCGCTGGTGCGGGGCATCCGGGCGGTGACGGACTTCGAGGCGGAGTTCGATATGGCGCTGATGAACAGCAAGATGGCGCCGGAGATCGAGTCGGTGTACTTGATGGCCAGCCTGGAGCATCTGTTCGTGAGCGGCCACCGCATCCGCGAGGTGGCGATCCTGGGATACGATGTCGCTGAGCTAGTCCCGCCCCTCGTGGCGAAGGCGCTGGCGGAGAAGTTCAAGGGAAAGAAGAGCTAAGGGAGGTCCGCCGTGGACATCCTGCATCACATAGACCGTCTGGAGGAGCTGGTGGGCGAGGCCCGCAAGCTGCCCGTGGGCGGCAGTGTGGTCATTGCCCGGCAGCGCCTGCTTGAACTGATCGACCGCATGCGGGTGGCGGTGCCCAAGGAGGTGTATGAGGCCCGCGATGTGGTAGAGAAGCGGGACGAGGTGCTGGCAGACGCCAGCGCAGAGGCCTCGCGGATCATCGCCCGGGCCAGGGAGGAGGTGGAGCAGCGGTTGAAGGAGACGGAGGTGGTGAAGGTGGCGGAGGAACGGTCGCGTCAGATCCTGGCCCAGGCGCAGGAGAGGATGCTGGAGCTATCGCGGGAGGCGGAGGGCCAGGCGGCGGCCCGTCTGGATGACGCGCAGGCGGCGGCGCGGGAGCGGATGCGGGAGGCGGACGTCTATGCCCTGCAGACGCTGAACAAGCTGGAGGGGGAGCTGAACGAGTTCATCGCTACGGTGCGGCGGGGGATAGACACGCTGGAGAAGCGGGCGGCGGAGCGGCCCACCAGCTAGGGCTGACGCTCATCCTGAGCCTGTCCTGAGCTAGCCGAAGGGGGTGGAGAGGGACGAGTCAGTTCAGCGCTGGCCGCTCGTGGTTCGGCGGGCTCACCATGAGCGGAGCAGAGGGCGTCCCTCGGAGCTGCAGACGGTTTTAGGTCTGCCCTCGGTTGGCAGGCCTGCGGCTACTCCGCTTCGGCCTCGTTCTTCTCCGGCTCGTCTTCCTCCAGCGGTGGTTCGAAGAGGTCCTGAAGGTTGTCCAGGGCTCTGCGAAGCCCCTGACGCTGGTAGTTGGGCCAGACGAAGCGGGCCGTTATCCAGCCGCGGAGGCCGTGACCTTTCGCGGTGGCGAACAGGGTCACGTCAGTGTGGTCGTCGTCGGCGGGCTTCAGCAGGAAGGACTGCGACTGCAGGGTGATGAGGTAGGGCCGCTCCTCCGGCTCGTCCTGCAAGGGCTCGAAGGCGACGAACTCCTCCGGCGCCCATTCGCTGATCCGGAAGTTGTGGCCAACGCCTTCCTCGTTGTAGGCGCGGAAGGTGGCGCCGACGCCTTCCCGCTGCCAGGAGAGGTACTCGACGCGTTGCCAGGCCCCGTTCCAGCGGGAGGCGGCCTCCAGGTCGGTGATGGCGGCCCAGACGTCGGCCACCGGCGCGGCTATGATGCGAGACTCGTAAGATGTGGGCATGGCTTCAGCGATTCGTTAGTGTCATTCTGAGCCGCTGAAGGCGGCGAAGAATCTCAGCGCCCCGCCCCAGACTCTTCACTTCGCTCAGAGTGACAGGATTGCGGGGCGCGGCTATGATGCGAGATTCGTAAGATGTGGGCACGGTCGCTACCTCAACGTCTCATGCTGAGCCGAGCGGGGTGGAAGGATGGCGAGGTGGAGAGCGTGAGCATTTGGCGGTAGTTGGTCTGCGAGAACGGTGACGTAGCTCCTCCCCAGATTCCTTCGCGGCTATTGTCGCGCCCCGAGCGGGCATCGATGCCGCTCAGAATGACAACGCGTGGCGGCGCGGCTATGATGCGAGACTCGTAGGATGTGCGCATAGCTACTTCACCACGACGTTGACCAGCTTGCCGGGGACGTAGATGACCTTCGTCACCTTCTTCTGGTCGATGAACCGCTGGACGCGGGGGCTGGCCAGGGCCAGCTCCTTGGCGCGGTCCTCCTGGATGCCCGCCGGCGCCTGGATGCGGTCGCGGAGCTTGCCGTTGACCTGGACGACCAGCGTGATCTCGTCCTCGCTCGCTAGCTCCTCGTCACAGGCCGGCCAGGGTTGGGTGTGGACGCTGTAGGGGCGGCCGCTGCGGGCCCAGAGCTCCTCGCTGATGTGGGGTGCCACCGGCGCCAGCATTAGCAGCAGCGACTCGACCCCCTCGTTCCAGGCCTCACGGTCGGCGGGGCCGGCGTCGCGGTTGCGGAGGAGGCCGTTGGTCAGCTCCATGAGGGCGGAGAGCAGGGTGTTGAAGCGGAAGCGCTCCATATCCTGCGTCACCCTGCGGATCGTCTGGTGGGTATGGCGGCGGAGGTCGCGGACGGCGGCGGCCGGCGCCTGGCCGAAGTCCGGCTGGTTGAGGACGAGGCCCCAGACGCGGTTGAGCCAGCGCCAGATGCCGGCGATGCCCTCGACGCCGAAGGGGCCGCCTTCGTCCCAGGGGCCGATGAACATCAGGTAGCAGCGGAAGGTGTCGGCGCCGTAGCGGGCGACGTATTCGTCGGGGGCGACGACGTTGCCGCGGGACTTGGACATGCGCTGGCCGTCCGGGCCCAGGATCTGGCCCTGGTTGAACAGTCGCAGGAAC
>JADFNQ010000041.1 GCA_022563285.1 Chloroflexota bacterium
AGGATCACCGTTCGTGTTTGTGCTGGCCGGCAGTGGCGGCGAAAGCGTGGTGGAGCTGAAGGAGCGACTCGCGGGTCGCTCTAAAGGGAAAGACCTCCTGAGCCGAATCCCGAGCGAGAACGAATACGAAATAGCATCGTTGGGCATACTTGACCGCGTTCTCGTTGTGCTAAGCCAATTCGGGCAGGCCGCGCGAGAAGCCGGGCGAGAGATCCGAGCGGTGGAAAAGCTCGCTCTGTACTACATCGCCGCGAACCGTCGCTTGTCGAACGCACGTCAGTTGAGAGAATTCGCTGTCCGCGCTGTGGACCGCGCCGGCCCTGACGAAGACCGGATCAAATACGACCATCTATTCGGCGCCGGAGACCCAGACAATAAGGAGTTCTGGATGCGAGAGGGCGCAGCGGCGGGTGATTTCCAGAACAGGTTCGTGATTGTGGAGGATTGATTCCCTCGCGGCAAGCGCCGGGGTGAAGCCAATCTCACTCGGAGACCGCCTCCCGTAGCCGCTCCTTGAGCTGACGCACCTGCCACAGGTGCTCCAGGTCGTGCTGGGCCAGCTCCCGCGCCAGCTCCCCCAGCGTAACCGGCCCGCGGTAGGGGTGCTCGGCGCTGCGCTGCCAGTCGGCCTCCGTCAGACCCCACAGCAGGTACGTCGTCTCCCGCCGCAGGCCGCGGAAGGAGGCCAGCACCCGGGCCATCTCCTCGCCCTGGTAATCGCGCTCCTGGGGAAGCAGGTCCACGTCCCAGGCCGGCAGAGCGGAAGCGGACCCCGAGATGAAAGCGTTGAACTGGGCCAGCGCCAGCTCCTCCGCGTCCCGAAGGTGGGATGCCGTCTCCTTGAGAGACCACTCGCCCTCCGCCGGGCGCCAGCGCAACTCCTCCTCGTCCAGGCCGTACAGCTCCGAGAGCAGCGTGTTGCCCGCCTCGCGCAGCGCCTTCAGCACCCAGCCCTGGGGATCGCGTTCCTGCAGCACCCGACCATTGTATCGCGCTACGTCGGGGGAGGAGCAGCCGTTCGGCCCCGGGGCGGTGCGCTGGCTCATCGGGAGTGGGGGCCTTAGGGGAGGGTATTCCGTTTCTGCGATGGGCTAGCGTACCGCCCCACTTTGCCGCCCTTCGCGGGCCTAGCACGTATATTCTACATATACCGAACGCATGTTTCAACCCCCGGCGGCCCGAATTTGCGTGCGATTTTCCCCCGGCATCCGCGCCAACCGAGCACCGGGCAAGCGCCGCGCCATACCTTTGACCGGCCAACCCATTGACCCTATCATGAGGAGCGGCCCATGAGCGCGGACGCCCTCCCCTACACGCTCCTTATCATCTTTGCCGAGTTCACTATCGGTGGACTGTGGGTGCTCTGGATCGCCGACCTGCGGGGCGCCACCGCAGCTTCCTTCGTCAAGTTCGGGGCCGGACTCATCTTCGTCACCGCCGCCCTCGCCTTCTGGATCGCCGCCAAGATCTCCGTCCCCAGCGAGGTCGACGGCTATCCCCTGGACCCCTCGTTCATGCCCCCCGCGCGCATCGCCCTCGCCCTCGTCTTCGCCCTCACCCTGCCCTACGCCCTCCTCACCCTGCGCGGCTCACGGCGACCGGGGCTGGTGGCAGGCGGCCTCGCCTCCGCCGCCGGGCTGACCGCCATCGCACTGCTCGCGCAGGTGTTTGCACTACCCACCTGGGGCTACGTGGGTACCCTGCTCAGCCTGACCATCGGCGCCCTGGTCGTGGGCGCCGTATCGATGGGGATGATCTTGGGGCACTGGTACCTGGTCACCCCCCGGCTGCCGGAGAAGCCGCTGCGGGAGATAACGTTCTTCCTCCTCCTGGCGCTGGGATTCCAGGCGCTGCTCATCATCCCCTCCCTGGCCCTGCCCCGCGACACGATCACCAACGCCGTCGATACGCCTATCGGTCTCAACCCGTTCTTCTGGCTGCGCGTCGGCGGAGGCCTGGCCTTCCCCTTCGCTCTCTCTTATATGGCGTTCGACTCCAGCGGCGTCCGCGCCATGCAATCGGCCACCGGGCTTCTATACATCGCCATGGCCCTCGTCATCTCCGGCGAGGTTCTAGCGAAGGGACTTCTGTTCGCGACGGCGGTCCCCACCTGATGCGGCCGCCGATGGAGGAGACGTTATGGCCCGCTCACTAGCCCTTCTGCTCCTCATATTCGCCGCCTTCGCACTCATCGCCGTGGCCTGCGGCGACGATGGCGACTTCCTCTTTGACGACGAAGAACTGGAAGCGACGGGAACGCCGCCGATCTTCCAGCGGACACCCCAGCCCACGCCCAGCCCGACCGCAACCCCGATTGCCGCCCCCGGCGTGTGCGGCGTAACCTACACCGTCCAGGCCGGCGACTCCCCATTTAGCATAGCCGAGCAGTGCGGCGTGGACGTGGACGACCTGCTCGAGCTCAACGGCATCGACGATCCCACGAGCCTGACGGTCGGCCAGGAGTTGAAGTTACCGCCGCAGTCCACGGAGGGCGAAGAATGAGCGACAGCTACGACCGCCAGGCCGCCTGGGACCTCCTCTGCGAGTACACGAAGACCGACCCGCTCCGCAAGCACGCGCTCGCCGTTGAGGCGGCGATGCGCGCCTACGCCGGCAAGTTCGGCGGCGACGAGGAGCAGTGGGGCATCGTCGGCCTCCTCCACGACTTCGACTACGAGGCCCACCCCAACCCCGAGGAGCACCCCGTCAAGGGCGCCGAGATCATGCGCCAGCGCGGCTGGCCGGAGGAGATCATCTACGCTGTCTTGTGCCACGCCGACTACCTGGGCCTGGAGCGGAAGTCGCCCATGGACCGCGCTATCTATGCCGTCGATGAGCTCACCGGCCTCATCATCGCCGTCGCCCTCGTCCGGCCCAGCAAGAGCATCCAGGAGGTGGACGTGAGGGCGGTGCGCAAGAAGATGAAGGACAAGAGCTTCGCCCGCGCCGTCAACCGCGAAGACATCACCAACGGCGCCGACCAGCTCAGCGTTGATCTGGAAGAACACATCGGCTTCGTCATAGAGGCCCTCAAACCGGTAGCGAACGAATTGGGGATCGCCGGGACGTCCCCCTAGAAGCGGGGCCCTTCAGGGCTCCATAACTAACGTAGCTGCAGGTCTTCAGACCTGCTAGAAGGAGCCACCCGTGCCCGACCAGACCAAGACCCTCAAGATGGGAGACCCCGCACCTGACTTCGGCCTGAGGGGGACCGGGAACACCAAGTTCACCCTCAGCGAGCATCGAGGCAAGAACGTCGTTCTAGCCTTCTTCCCCGCCGCCTTCTCCCCCGTCTGCTCCCAGCAGATGCCCCGCATCCAGGCCGAGAAGGCCAGCTTCGACTCCTCCAACGCCCTGGTCGTGGGCATCAGCGTGGACAACACCTGGGCCCTGGACGCCTGGGCCAAGCAGATGGGGGTGGAGTTCCCTATCCTCAGCGACTTCTACCCCCACGGCGCCGTCTCCGAGAAGTACGGCGTCCTGCACCAGGCCGGCGTCTCCGAGCGCGCCGTCATCGGCATCGACAAGGAGGGGGTCATCCGCTACATAGACGTCTCCCCCGCCCTGACGGAGATCCCGGACACGGAGCCCTGCCTGATAGCGCTGGGCTCTTAGCGGCGCAAAGGCATCCCTTATCGCCGGCGGGTCAGGTTTAGGCCTGACCCGCTAAGGCCCGCGCTCGCCAACCGAAGAGGCCGCCCTCTTGGGCGGCCTCTTGCCTCCGGTTCTACTATTGCGCCTGGCTAGGCGTACATCCCCGTCTTGCGGGCGATCTCGTTCAGCCGCTCGATGCGCTTGGCGATGGGCGGGTGGGTGCTGAAAGTGTTCGAGCCGAACAGGCCCATCACCAGGCCGCCCTCGCCTCCGCGGCGCGTGGACTTCAGGGGGTTAACGATGAACAGGTGCGAAACCGCCGGGTTCACCTTCATCGGCCGCGCCTGTGAGTACGTCTCCAGCTTCTCCAGGGCGCTCGCCAGGGCGAGCGGCGTACCTGTGATCTGGGCCCCCGTCTCGTCGGCGCCGAACTCCCGCTGCCGTGAGAGCGCCGCGCGGATTAGTGCCGCCGCCATCGGCGCCAGGATCCACGTCGCGAGCAGGGCTACAATGCCGAAGATGCCTCTTGAACGGCCGAAGCCAAACAGTAGCAGCCACGGCAGGAACCCGATCGCGGCCCCTATCGTCACTGCAATGGCGCTCACCAGGATGTCGCGGTTGCGTATGTGTCCCAGCTCGTGGCCCAGCACCGCCGTCAGCTCGCGGTCGTCCAGAATGCGCATGATGCCGGTGGTCACCGCCACGGCGGCGTGCTTGGCGTTGCGCCCGGTGGCGAAGGCGTTGGGGGCATCGTTCTGCATTAGGTAGACCTTCGGCTTGGGCATCCCCGCCATCGCCGAAACCTCATCGACTATGCGGTGCAGGTGCGGCTCCTGATCCGGCGTCACCTCCCGCGCGCCCGTTAACCTCAACACGAGCTTGTCCGATGACCAGTAGGAGAAGAAGTTCATAGCCAAGGCCACGACAAAGGCCACAATGAGCCCCGGCACCCCGGCCACTAGAAACCCGGCAACCAGAAATATGGCCGAGAGTAGTGCGAGAAGTGATACCGTCTTTATAGCTTTCATATCCCTTTCACCTCAGAGCACATAACTCACGTGCTCTTTCCTATAGGATACCCCCAACCGGCATTCCTCTCAAGCGCCTCCCCCGGCAATCAGCGAGGACACATAGCCTAGGCTTCCCGCTATCCGAGGTCCGTACCAGCAAAGGTGCTTCCCTTCCAATAAGTATATACGATTATGGCGGACTGCAGAGACGTCTCCGAAGGCGGCGAACTCCGGCACATGCTTGGCACTGAAGCGGTACGGCTCATCCGGCAGCAGCACCACCTCCGGGTTGCGCTCCGCCATATCCGACAGCTCCACCCGCGGGTAGCGCTCGTGCCGCCACTCGAACACGTTTACGCCGCCACAGACCGTGATGAAGTCATGCATGTAGGTGGCCGGGCCGATCGTCATCCAGGGGTTGCGCCAGATCGGGCAGAAAGTCCGCACCGGCTCCCGCTCCTCCCTCTTCGCCTGCGCCGCGGCCAGCGCCCGTCTCGCCTCCTTGACCACGCGTCCACCGACGGCGCCGGCGCCGGTCATCTCCACCAACTGCTCCATCAGATCGATGGCGGCGGCGACGGTCGCGGGCAGCGTCACGAACACCGGCAGCCCTTCGCGCACCAGCGCCTGAATGTCCTCCTTGCGGTTCTCCTCGGCGCTGGCCACCACCAGGTCCGGCTTTAACGCCAGCACGCACGGCACATCCAGGGTCTTGGTCCCGCCCACCTTCGTCTTGCCGGCCACGGCCTCCTTCGGCTCCACACAGAAGTTGGTAACGCCCACCACCGCCTTCTCCAGGCCGAACACGAACAGCGCTTCCGTCAGGCTGGGCACCAGCGAGACGATCCGCCGCGGCGGCGACTTCACCTCCAGCGTCCTATCCAGCGCGTCCACGTAGCGCATGCTGGAGACTACTATAGCACGCGCTAGCCCAACGTAATCTCCACGCTCTCCAGTTTGCCGTTGCGGAAGAATTTAACCGTGACCGTGTCTCCCGCTCGATACGTGGTCAGCGCCTGGAGCAGCTCGCCGGAATTGGTCAGCTCCTTGCCGGCCAACTCGACGATGATGTCTCCCGTTTCGAGACCTGCCTTATCGGCCGGACCGCCCGACTCCACATCGCGTACGCCTACGCCGTGGTCCACCGACAGATCGAAGCTCTCGGCTAGGGACGGTGAGATTTCCACGATCGATACGCCCAGGAAGCCTCTGTCCACCCGCCCGCTTGCGATAAGCTCCTCCACAACCGGCCGGGCGCTGTCGATGGAGATGACCAGGCCTATCCCCTCCGCCTCGCCCCGGATCACGGCGGTGGTAATGCCCACCACCTCGCCGTGCCGATTCACCAGCGGTCCGCCGGAGTTCCCGGGGTTGATGGATGCATCGGTCTGGATTGCATCGGGGATCGTGATGCCAGTCGCCTGGATGAGACGTCCCTTGGCGCTGACTACACCCTTGGTAACGGTAGGGCCGCCGGGTAGGTCAAGAGCGTTGCCTATCGCCAGCACGTCATCGCCCACCTGGAGCGCATCAGAGCTGCCCAGCACCACCGGGGTCAGGTTATCGGCATCTATCTGGAGCACCGCCAGGTCGGTGGGCGTGTCCCGCCCCACGATGCGTGCCCGGAACTGGCGGCCATCGGTGAGCGTGATGGTGATCCTTTCGGCCGGCTGGTCGCCGTCAGTAGTTATGACATGGTTGTTGGTGATTATGCGGCCTTCCTCATCGATGATGAACCCCGTGCCCACCCCGCGCGTCGGCGTGACCTGACCGAACATGTCCAGGGTCGCCGCCTCGCTGAGGACGCGCACGACGGAGGGCCTCAACCGCGACACTACGTCGGGGGCGTAGAGGCCACCGCCGTCTTCTCTGGATTCGGCCGGGAGCGCGGTGGGCGAGGGGCCGGCCGGCGCCGTTGGCGAGGGGGCAACCGCAGTGCCGCTGGAGCCGCCGGAACCGCCGCCGCAGGCAGCGACGACCAGCGCCATCAGAAGGATGAGAGACGAAAGGCCGACAAGAATGGGGCGTGACACCGGAACCTCCTTTTGACCTCCCCTAATGTAACAAACGCCGGATGCATTAGCCAGGTTTTACCGTGTAGAATGGGGTCGCCACAGGCTGCCCCTCAAACGAAATGATGAATCTGGCATCGCGTACGTGAACGTATCGTCTAGTGACTCGGACTACGCCGAGCTCGGTGATGAAGAGCTCATGCAACGGCTTCACCACCGGGACCAGCGAGCCTTTGAGGCGATATTCGATAGGTACGGTGATTTAGTGTACTCAACTGCTCTGCGGGTGCTGCGCGACACGCAGCTAGCGGAGGACGTCTCCCAGGAGATCTTCGTTCGACTATGGCGGAAACCACAGAGCTACGTGGCCGAGCGCGGCCGCTTCCTCACCTGGCTCATCTCCGTGACCCGCAACCGCGCCGTGGACGAGGTGCGGTCACGCGGCCGGCGCCAGCGCCACGAAACGGCCTCCCCGGAGGAGCAGGAACGGGAGCTCCCCGCCAGCGACTCCATCGACCCGGCCCTCAACGCTCAGCTCGCCGAGCAGGCACGCATCGTCCGCGCCGCCCTGGCAGAGCTTCCCCCGGAGCAGCGGGAGATCATCGAGCTCGCCTACTTCGGCGGGCTCACCCAGCAGGAGATATCAGACAGGCTGGACCAGCCCCTGGGTACGGTCAAGACACGCATCCGCTTGGGGATGCAGAAGCTGCGGGCGGCGCTGGCCCCGCAGATAAGATCGGAACAGATCTGATGGAATGCAAGGAGGTCAGTGGTCTGTTGGACGCCTACGCCCTGGGCGCCGCTGAAGCCGACGAGGCGAACGCTGTAGAAGTGCACGTGGCAGACTGCGTACGCTGCTGGTCCTCCCTCAACGAAGCGCAGCGGGCCGCCGCCAGCATCGCCCTCTCCACCGTCCTCCAGCGGGCGCCAGACATGAAGTTGGAGCGGATCCGATGAAGTGCGAGCAGGTCAGGGATCTGCTGGACGCCTACGCCCTGGGCGCCGCTGAAGCTGACGAGGCGAACGCCATAGAAGAGCACGTGGCAGACTGCGTACGCTGCTGGTCCTCCCTCAGCGAAGCGCAGCGGGCCGCCGCCAGCATCGCCCTCTCCACCGCCTTCCAGCGCGCCCCGCAGTCCCTGCGCAACCGCATCCTCGATGAGGCCCAGCGGGGAGAGCGCCGGGTAGCGCCGAACCTATTGCAACTGGCGCGCAGGCTGATGCCGGTGGGGGCCGGCGTCGTCGCCGCCGGAGCCGCCGCCTCCCTCGGCTTCGCCATCTTCCTCCAGACCGAAGTGAGCGACCTGCGCAGCGACAACAACCAACTGGTAGCCGAGATCGAGACCGCAGATGCGCGCCTGAGCCAGCAGCAACAGCTCCTAACCGTGCTCTCCGCCCCCGACTTCCAGCAGATCACGCTGGAGGCCAGAGACCCCACCTCCCCTTCGACCGCTGTCTACCAGTGGAGCGACTCCGGCGGGACAGCCGCCCTCCTCTGCAACAACCTTGCCTCCCTGCAACAGGGACAGGTGTATCAGGTCTGGCTCATCACTGAAGTGGACAGCTATTCCGCCGGCAGCTTCCAGACCTGGGACGGCATCGGCCAGCTCAGCATGGACTTGGACGACCTCCCTGAGCACCCCATCGCCATCGGCGTCAGCATCGAGGACACGGACGGCGCCGTGGAGCCGGGCGAGATGTTCCTGTTCGCTGAGTTCCAGCAGTAGCGAGCCCCTCGCCAGCCTGCCACTTGACAGTCTACAGGTTGTAGACGATACTAAGTCTCACTGATACCAGGTCTCATAACCATGTCTGAGCTTGAATCCGTTATCCGCCAGCTGGAGGCGCTTGACCACAGGATCACCCCCTCGCGGGTGGCCGTCATCGCCGCCGTGCTCGCCCAGAGCGGCCACTTCTCAGTGGAGACGATCGTGCACCAGGCCCGTGGTGTGGGCCGCGCCACCGTATTCCGCACCATGCGCCTCCTCACGGAGCTGGACATCGTCTGCCGCGTCCTCCTGGAGGACGCTAGCCTGCACTACCGCGTCAGCCGCCGCGGCCACCACCACCACCTGGTCTGCGTCTCCTGCGGCAACGTCCAAGACCTGGACGAGTGCGCCGTTAGCGACCTGGTCCGGGAACTCGCGGCGGCCACAGAGTACGAGATTGAAGGCCACTGGCTGGAGTTCTACGGCCGCTGCGCCGCCTGCCGCAGCAGCGTAGCCCTGACCACTTGACGTTGAAGGAGCGCCCACCGTTGTTGCGTCTCGCCCCCATCGCCCCCACCCTCCTGCTGACGCTGGCGCTCGCCGCCTGCGGCGGCGATGGAGACGCCGCCGAGAGCGAGTCCGAGCCGCAGGTGAAGGCCGTGACCACCCTTTCCGTGTTCGCCGATCTCGTGCGTGAGATAGGCGGCGACCGCCTGGAGGTCTCCTCCCTCCTGCCCGCGGGCGCCGACCCCCACACCTTCGAGCCCGTCCCGCGGGATGTTCAGCGCCTGACGGAGGCGAGCATCGTCTTCGCCAACGGCCTGGACCTAGAGCCGGGGGCCCTCAGGGTGATCGAGCCCAACCTGTCCCCCGGAGCTCCCCTGATCCAACTCGGCGAGGAGGCGATTAAGGCGGGCATCGACGCGCCCGCGTTCGACAGCAGCGGAACCGACCCACACCTGTGGCTGAGCGTGGACAACGCTCGCGAGTACGCACGCATCATCCGTGACGCCCTTGGGGGGATCGACCCGGAGGGAGCGAGGCAGTACGAGGAGAACTACCAGCGCTACCTAGCAGAACTGGACGAACTGGCGGAGTACGTCCGGAGCAAGGTCTCCGCCGTGCCCCCGG
>JADFNQ010000223.1 GCA_022563285.1 Chloroflexota bacterium
GTTGCCCAGGTTGGCGGACCTGGCGTAGCCTTTGAGGATCAGCCAGAAGCCCTGCCGGGTGAGCCTCTCACCCCTGCGGTTGACGAACAGGGCCACCTCATTGCGGTTCCGAACCACTAGCGGCCTGCCGTTTTCTAGATAGTCGGTGAGGGCCTCGAGAGCATGGTCGTGGATGGGAATGGAGCGCTCTTTCGCCCCCTTGCCGACGCACTTAACGAACGGGGCGCGCGGGTCCAGGCTCAGGTTTTCCATGTTAAGTGATACTAGCTCAGTCACCCGCATGCCAGTGGCGTAGAGGAGTTCCAGCATCGCTCGGTCCCGCTTGGCCTCGGGGGTGGAGCGGCGGGCCGGTTGCTCCAAGAGCTCGTCGACCTCATTGGGAGTAATCGCCTTGGGCAGGGTCTTGCCTACGCGGGGGGAGGCGAGCCCCTCCGTGGGGTTGGTGGTGATCGAGCCCTCGGCGGCGAGGAATGCGAAGAACGAGCGGAGGGCCGCCACCTTGCGCGCCACGGAGGTCTCCGAATAGCCCCGCTGCTTCAGGTCTAGGATGAAGTTCTGGACCTCCGACCGGCCGAGTGTGTGCCAGCCGTCGATGCCCGTGTGCGAGCCAATGTAGTCGGCGAGCTGCTGGAGGTCATTCTTGTAGGCGGCTATCGTGTTCGATGATGATCCCTTCTCCACAGCAAGGAAGACTAGGAACTCACCAAGACTTTTGCGCATGGAGGTGGCCTCCGAACTGCGAAGCCTGCCTGGGGAGCTGACTGCCATATCTTATTGTCACCTCCTTTCTTTGTCTAGCGGGTAGCCGGACTATTCGCTGGGTATTTTGTGGAAAAATCCAGCCCCAGTTACTGTCAATGGAGAGAACGCGTTAGCATCAGTCTGGTTAACGCTTTCCAGAGGAGCTACGACGCCGATTGGCGAGGAAATAACCGTTAGGGGCCGCCTATGTTGGGCGGCGGGGTGGTCGCCGGGCCTGGCGCCGCTCCGTATGGCACCTCCTCCTACCATGCGCCGGGACCCAGGAGAGGGACGAACCGACAGGGTCCGAGGTTGGTGAGCGCCGGCCCCTCCGGGCTGTTCACCACCCGCACCAGCTCCTGCACGTCGCGGCTGCCCACGGGGACCACCATGCGCCCGCCCAGGGTGAGCTGCGCCACCAGCTCGTGGGGCACCCGGGGAGCGGCGGCGGTCACGATGATCGCATCGTACGGCCCCTCCTGGGGCCAGCCGAGCGTCTCACCGGCCACGTAGGCGCTCACGTTCGCGTACCCCAGTTCGGCCAGCAACCGTCCGGCCCGCTCGGCCAGCTCTGGCACTCGCTCCACGCTGACCACCCAGGCTGCCAGATGGGAGAGCAGCGCCGTCTGATAGCCGGAGCCCGTGCCCACCTCCAACACCTTCTCGTCCCCCTGCAGCGCCAGCCCCTGCGTCATCAGCGCTACGATCAGCGGCTGCGATATCGTCTGCCCCTGTCCGATGGGCAGGGGCCGGTTCTCGTAGGCGCTGGACCGCAGCTCCTCCGGCACGAACCGCTCTCGGGGCACCCTGGCGATCGCCTCCAGCACCCGCCGGTCGCTGACATCGTGGGCCAGCTCGGCCAGGAGAGCGGTCTTGGAGCGGCTGAGGTGTTCTATAAGGGTTGGCATCTATCGTCCTCACTTGGAGTATAGCACTTGGCATAATCGCCGCGGCCATGGCCCGCTTTCACGGCTGTTGGGTGGGGCTGTGTCTGGCGCCTAAGCTTCCGCTCCGCTATATATAGATTGTGGAGGCTGTCTTGATATGAAGATCGACATGACGAAGCTCCCCCTGGGGGAGGCCCTCATCGGCTTCGTCCTCGCCGCCCTGGTGGTGACCTTCGTCCTCGCGTTCGCCATCGGCAACAACGACGGCGGCATCGGGGGGGAAGAGGCCGTCGTCGAGATGTCGCCGACGCCGGGGCCGGAGGAGACGCCCTCGGACGGCGGGACTACGGGCGAGGGGACGGTGGTCGAGATCGCCATGGTCCCAGTCATCCAGTTTGACACGACGGACGTCACGGTGCCCGCCGGCCTGATGGTCACCCTCACCGCCGATAACAGGGAGCCCGGTATCCTCCACAACTGGGCCGTCTACGAGAGCCGTGAGGTGGCGGAGTCCGAAGGGCCTTCGGCGGCGATCGCCCTCACCGAGATCTGCGTCGACTGCACGGAGACGATAACCTTCGAGCCGCCGCCGCCGGGCGACTACTTCTTCCGCTGCGACGTGCACCCCGTCCAGATGGTGGGCACGTTCGTCGTGGAGTAGGGGCCGGCTGTCCTTGACGCCCTATATTCGTCGCAGGTAGACTAGGGGCTAATCTGGGAGGACGGGCATGCTGAAGTATTTAGGACTGGGCGC
>JADFNQ010000224.1 GCA_022563285.1 Chloroflexota bacterium
TTACTGCCCTCACATCACACCCCCTACGGCCATCTGCTGCGCCGGGATCCCCACGAAGACAGCCAGGATGGCACGATCTCCTTCCGTGTTAGGCAGGCTCCGCCACCGGCGTCACCTCGAAGGCGCCCACGAACGCCTCCAGGAACCGGGTCAGCTCGCCCGCCGCACGTCGGCTTGATAGCGCCAGCCGCAGCAGGTGCGGGATGCTTGCCGGATTACGCAGCACGTGGGGGATCACTTTGCCCAGCCGCACTTCCCCCTCAGGCGTCATCACCCCGGGGATGTCCGGCACCGCATCCCCCGCTACATCGGATATCACGCGTACGGCTATGAAGGGCAGCTCCCTCTCTTGCGCCACCAGCCCCACCCAGTAGCTCTCCATCTCCACCACGTCCAGGCCCCAGGAGCGGCGCAGGGCCTCCTTCTCCGCCGGATCACCCACGACGCGCTCTACGGTGAGGGACTGCCCCAGCCACACCCGCAGGTCTGCCGCCTTGGCTCTGGCATAGGCCAGCCGTACCAGCCGTTGGTCTGAGTTAACCAGCACGGGGTCCAGGTCCCGCGATGGCGTACGCCGGACGGACTCACAGACCACAAGATCGCCCACCCTGAACTCCGGATTCAGCGCGCCGCCGACGCCAGCCGATAACACCCCGCCTGAGGCGGGATAGCGGTCCAGCACCGCCCGCACGGCGGCTTCCGCCCTCCTTCCCAACCCCGTCCGACACAACAGGACAGGTTTCCCGGCGTATTCGCCCCACTGGATGGGATATCCGCCCACCTGTGCGCCCTTACGCTTGGCGAGGCGACGTCCAAACCCCGTCACCTCCGAGGTCATGGCGGCGAACACAGCGATCATCTGACCACCGGCTGCTCTTCCTTCGCTTCTGGCTCCTTCACGCGCTTCTTGGAGCGGCCGAAACCGCGCACGCGGCGGCCCGGCAAGATGGATCTCGCCGCCAGCTCTATGAACGCCCCTGGCTTGTTCATCGCCTCCAGTATGCCGGACCCCTCGAAACCGCAGTGCATCATGCAGGTGTCACAGCGGGGGTCCTTGCCCAAGCCGTAGGCATCCCACTGGACGGTGGTCATCAGCTCCTGGTAGGTCTCGGCGTGCCCATCGGCGATGAGGTAGCAGGGCTTGCGCCAGCCAGCTGGCGTGTAGGTGGGCATCGTCCACTGGGTGCAGGTGTAATCGCGCTTGCCCTGGAGGAAGTCCAGGTACAGCGGGTTGTTGTAGAAGCGGATCCCCTCCTTGCAGCCCTCGAAGATGCGGCGGAAGAAGCTCTGCGCCTCCTCTCGCTGCATGAAGATGTCGTGGTGCGCCACCTCCTTGTACTGGAACGCCGGCGACACCATCATCCCCTCCACGCCCATATCGTTGAGCATGGAGAACAGCTCGTGGTACTCCTCCGGCCGGTTACCGCTGAACAGCGTGGTGTTGGTGCAGACGCGGTAGCCCCTCGCGCGCGCCTCCTTGATCGCCTTGATTGCCACGTCATACACGCCCTTGCGCTCCACGGCGATGTCATGCGTCTCCTTCAGCCCGTCGAGATGCACCACCAAGGCGAAGTAAGGCGATGGCGGGATGACCTTCATGCCCTTCTTGAACAACAGGGCGTTGGTGCACAGGTAGACGAACCGCTTCTGCTTGATGATCGCCGCCACGATCTCCCCGATCTGCTGGTGCATCAGCGGCTCCCCACCGGCGATAGAGACGACAGGTGGGTCGCACTCCTCCACAGCCCGCATGCACTCCTCCACCGTTAGCCGGCGGTCCAGGATCGGCTCATACTCGCGGATGCGGCCGCAGCCGGTGCAGGTGAGGTTGCAGTCCTCCAGCGGCTCCAGGATCATCGTTAACGGGAAGTATTTGCGGCCGCGCAGCCGCATCTTGAACAGGTACCATCCGAGCTTTAGGGACAGCATCAACGGTTGACCAGGCACGATGAGTCCTTCCTAGTGTCAGTAATCACGATCAAGTAAAAAGTCGGCGACCTGCCGCAGCTCTGCGGCGGGCCCCGGTTTGAGTCCGGCGCCGCCGAGCTCCGACAGCGCTCGCTCCCTGTGTTCCTCCGCCACCCCACGGCAGTACGCCTGCGCCCCCACCGAATCTAGCGACCCCAGCACCGTGGACACGTCCGAATCGCTGAGCTGCGGCTGGGAGTAGATCCGGCGTAGCTCATCGGCCATCGCCCCCTCCGCCCGGGCCAGAGCGTACACCACCGGCAGCGACTTCTTACGGTTGCGGATGTCCGCCGCCGGCGGCTTACCGGTACGGTTCTCGGCCCCCCAGACGCCCAGCATGTCATCGCGGATCTGGAAGGCCACGCCCAGCCAGCGGCCGCAGCGTCCCAGCGCCTCA
>JADFNQ010000042.1 GCA_022563285.1 Chloroflexota bacterium
GACCTACAACTCGACCCCGCATATCCAGGTCTACAGTTCCATCGGCTGGAACGCGCCCGTGATACCAACTTTTGGTCGGTCCGCGTCAGCCGCGATATCCGCCTGATAGTGCACCGGTCCTCAAACAGCTTCATGCTCTGCTACGTGGCTCACCATGACGACGCCTACCAATGGGCCGAGCGCCGCAAACTGGAGATTCACCCCAAAACCGGGGCAGCTCAATTGGTTGAAGTACGGGAGACCGTCCAAGAAATCATTATTCCCGTATATGTCGAAGTTGAAGAACCGGCTCCACCGAAGCCTCCTCTCTTCAGAGGAATCTCCGAAGACACCCTGCTAGGCTACGGCGTGCCAGTAGAGTGGCTGGACGACGTCCGCGCCGCCAACGAAGATACCGTACTGGACCTCGCGGGCCATCTCCCCAGCGAGGCCGCAGAAGCCCTGCTCGACCTGGCAACCGGGGTAACGCCACAGCTACCGTTACCTGTAACCGTTGGCACAGACCCATTTGAACACCCCGACGCTCAGCGCCGATTCCGCGTAATGAGCAACGTCGAAGAGCTTGAGCGGGCCTTAGACTACCCCTGGGAGAAATGGACGGTCTTCTTACATCCCGCCCAGCGGCAGCTAGTTGAACGAGACTTCAACGGACCGGCCAGGGTTTCGGGTACAGCGGGCACGGGCAAGACAATAGTGGCCCTCCACCGCGCGGTGTTCCTCGCCCGATCTAACCCGGATTCGCGGGTGCTCCTCACCACATTCTCCGACACACTATCCAACGCTTTACGGTCCAAGCTTCGGGTACTACTCAGCAATGAGCCACGGCTAGGCGAGCGTTTGGAAGTACATTCGATGAACGCCATTGGACTGCGACTCTACGAGCTGAATGTCGGTCGGCCGCAAATCGCCTCCCGAGACCTGATTGTCGAATTACTGGGGGACGCCACCTCAAACGTAGACGGAAATAGGTTCTCCTCTAACTTCTTGATTACCGAGTGGGAGCAAGTGGTGGATGCGTGGCAGTTGGAGAACTGGGAGGCTTATCGGGATGTGGTACGCCTCGGCAGAAAGACGCGGCTCCCGGAGGCGCAGCGCACGGTCTTGTGGTCCATCTTCGAGCGCGTTCGTAGCAAGTTGCAAGCGCGCAAACTAATCACACACGCGAAACTGTTCAGCTCACTCGCGGCGGCGATCTCGAAGAACAAGAAAGTGGTCTTCGACTTCGCGGTCGTGGACGAGGCGCAGGACATCAGCGTCGCCCATCTCCGGTTCTTTGCCGCCCTGGGCGGAGGTCGGCCCAACGCTCTCTTTTTCGCCGGCGACCTCGGCCAGCGCATCTTCCAGCAGCCCTTCTCCTGGAAATCCCTCGGCGTAGATATTCGCGGCCGCTCCCGCACGTTGCCTCCAGCTAACGGCAGAAAGCCGGAGGGGCAGACCTCTCCTATGTGCGAGATGAACGCGAACCCCTTGCCGTCGTTCACCCCCAGGGCGGGCCGGTCCAGCCCGTCCTGGAAGCGGTAGCCCGCCCCCGCCACCGGCCCCGCCGCCTTCCCGCCGGACTCCTGTTCCGCCCTCGCCCTCTGGACCGCCACCCGGCGGTAAGCCGGCGCCGCCGTACTCTTGATATCGAACGGGGCCCGGCGGGAGAGGTCGTACAGCCAGTGGAAGAGGCGCTCGTGCTCCTCGGCGGAGACCATGTCCTCCGCCTTCCCGCGACCGGTGGGCACCAGGAAGAACACGCTCCACTGCACCGCCCCCGCCTTCGCCACCATATCCGGCATCTGCTCCAGCACCGCCAGGTTGTAGCGGCTGACGGTCGTATTTATCTGGAGCGTCAGCCCTGACTCACGCACGTCGCGCATGACCTCCAGCGTCCGCCGGAAAGAGCCGCTGAAGCCCCGGAAGCGGTCGTGCACCTCCGCCGTCGGCCCGTCCAGGCTGATGGCGACCCGGCGGACGCCGGCCTGGCGCACCCGCGTCAGGTTCTTGGGGGTGACCAGCGCCGTGGCGCTGGGTGTGAGCGACGTGCGTAGCCCCTTCTCGACGGCGTAGGCCAGCAGTTCGTACACGTCGCGGCGCATAAGCGGGTCGCCACCCGTTATCACCAGGATCGGGTCGCCCAGCTCGTGGATCTGGTCGATTACGCCCATCGCCTCGGCGGTCGTCAGCTCGCGGGGGTCGGGGCGGGGCTGCGCTTCGGCGCGGCAGTGGAGGCAGGACAGGGCGCAGGCGCGGGTGACCTCCCAGGCCAGTGTGAACGGGGCCAGGTCGAAGTCGGCTGCGGCCAGGCGGGTGTCGTTCCGCCGCCGCAGCGCCTGCGCCCGCGACCCCAGCGCGCCGCTCCTCACCCTGTCGACCTCCCGGCCGCCTGGACCGGCACCGGCCACTCATTGGACGCTTCCGCTTCCGGGGAGCCTGCCTCTAGCCCGATCTCCTCGTCGCTGAGGTAGCAGGACGGGTCCGGGGCCAGAAAATCGCCGAAGTAGCTCTCCGCCCGGGCCCGCAGGTTGCCGTTGCAGAGATCCAGGAAGCGGCAGCCCCGACAACGCCCCTTCAGGTGGGACCGACGGTCCTTCAGGATCGCCATCCGGGGGTGCGACGTGTCCGGCCAGATGGAGCTGAACGGGCGCTCCCGCACGTTGCCGAAGCTGTAGCGCCAGGAGAACTGGTCCGCGTGCACGTTCCCCAGCGGGTCGATGGAGGTGATCCCGATGCCGGATTGATTGCCGCCGTTCCAGGCCAGCAGTCGCCGGGCCTCCTCCGCCCGCTCCGGCTCCTCCTCCCGCAAACGCAGGTAGAGGTAGGCGGAGTCCGCGTGATTGTCCACCGTCAGTATCTCCTTTACCACGCCCCGGCGCTGGAACTCCTTCACCCGCTGGAACAGGTACTCCACCGTGCGCCGCGTCTCCGCCGGGCTGAGGTCAAACTTCCGGATGCGGTCGCCGCGGCCGGCGTAGGCCAGGTGGTACATGCAGAACCGCGGGATCCCCTCCGATTCCAGGAGGTCCAGCACGCCGGGAAGCTCGTCGGCGTTCTTGCGGTGCAGGGTAAAGCGTACCCCCACCTTCACCCCTCGGTCGCGGCAGCGGCGGATCCCGGCCAGCGCCTCATCGAACGCCCCTTTGTGGCCGCGCACCTTGTCGTGCACCTCCCTGAGCCCGTCCAGGCTGATGCCGACGTAGGCGAAACCGGCCTCGCGGATCCGCTCCGCCACCTCCTCCGAGATCAGGGTGCCGTTGGTGGAGAGCACGCAACGGAGGCCACGGCGGCTGGCGTGGGCGGACAGCTCGAAGATGTCGGGCCTCATGAGGGGTTCGCCGCCGGAGAAGATCATCGTCGGCGATCCGAAGGCAGCCACATCATCGATGAGGCGAAGCCCCTCCTCCGTCGTCAGTTCGCCTGGGTACTCCCGGTTCTCGGACTCGGAGTAGCAGTGCATGCAGTGCAGGTTGCAGCGGCGGGTGGCGTTCCAGACCACGACCGGCTTCTTGTCCGCCGAGAAGTGGATGAGGTGAGGCGGCAACCTAGACGTAGACCGGCCGTGACGGAGGGCGTCTGCGGGGCTTACGTTGCCGTCCAGGAGACTCGAAACGGGAAGCATCTCACGCTGTCCTCGCTTTCAATCCAAACGGAACCCGCTCCCGCTGTCAATCCGGTGGGGCCCCGTTGCGCTGTGGGGTTTTCCCCCACTCCCCTCGCAAGGGCACCCCCTGGACGAGCCTAGCGGCCTGGTGTCGCCTCTCCGTCCCCCGGCCGCCGCTTTAGGTGCCTGGCGAAGCCCTGGGCCACGGTCTCAGTGTGGCGGCGCAGCTCCGCGGTCAGGAAGCCGGAGCGCCTTCGCGACCTCCCGAGATCCAGCAGGCGATCCATGAACGTCCCGAACATCAGGTTCACCCAGGAGTTCGCCGCCTCGACGATGTCAATGGAGCGGTCGATCTCGCTCCTGCCTTGATAACGGGCCAGAAGCTCATGGATGCCTCTGCGCCACCTCTCCATCAGCTCCTGATGGACGTCCCGGGCCGCTTTGTCTCCCCGCAGGACTTCCACGATCACCATCCGTAGCAAGTCAGCGTTCTCGTCCCACAGCTGGGCGCTGGCGATGGCGTTGGCCGCTAGCTGTTGACGCAGCGGGATCTCTGCCGGCAGGTGCTCCAGCTCGTCCAGCGCCGTCATGAAGCCCCGTTGCTCGTACAGCGCCTCCACGATCGCCCGCTTGGAGGGGAAGTGGTAGTAGATCGCTGCCTCGGTGAGGCCCACGGAGCGGGCCAGCCCGCGGATGGACGTCCCGTGGAAGCCGTCTCTGGAGAACAGCCTCAGAGCGGCGGCCAGGATGCGACGTCGGGTCCGGTGGCCGCCTCTTGGGGACGGCCGCGATGTCGCTCTGACCGGATTGGACGGGCGCAGTCTTGACATGTTCTTGCAGACGTGTTATTAAACGAGCGTTAGGTTAACGTTCGTTCAATTAATCTAGAGAATCTCCTCCCCGGTGTCAAGTGGACAGTAGACGGTGCCCTGGGGATGCCGATAGCAAGGAGGGCGATCCCGTGCGGCTGGTAGTCGTGCTCTGGCGGGGAGCCTAGGCGGTGGCCACGGAAGGGCGCGGGCGAAAGCGCAGGCGCTCCATCGGCGAGTTCATGAACAGCGGCGACTGGAGCGACTACTGGACCACTCGCATCAGCCGCGCCGAGCAGGGGCGCATCTGGGTGCGCGGCTACCCTCTGGAGGAGATCATCGAGAAGCTCTCCTTCGTAGAATCGATGTGGCTGCTGCTCCGGGGCGAGCTCCCCACAAAGCAGCAGGCAGCCATCTGGGAGCTGACCATGAAGGTGGCGATGGACCAGCAGTTCATTAGCTCCGCGGCCTGCGCCGCCCGCTTCGTCGCCTCCGCCCACCCCGAGTCCCCGATCCCCGCCGTGGCTGCCGGAATCCTCGCCCACGGCTCCGTCACCGGTTCCCCCCGCCCGGCTGCGGAGATGATCTACGGGGCTCACGAGCTCATGCAACGTGAGGGGCTGAGCAGGGAGGATGCGGCGGCCAGCGCCGTGGACCGCTATCTCCAGGAGCAGGGGACGGTACCCGGCTTCGGTCACCCTATCCACAAGGAGACGGAGCCCCGGGCGGAACTGCTGCGGCGCAAGGTGCGGGATCTCGGCGGATGGGGCGAAAAAGCCCAGCTATTCGAGGCGATCCACGCCGCCCTCAGCCGGCGGCTGGGCAAGACCCTACCCATAAACCTGGCCGGCATGGTGGCCGCCGTCTACTGCGAGCTGGGCTTCGACCCGGTCGAGATCGAGGCGCTGGCCGCCGTAGGCTACGGCTACGCCATCGTCGCCCACGTGACGGAAGAGATACGCGAAGGCGTGCCCCTGCGCGTCATCCCCGACGCCCTGGGGGCGAAGTACGCCGGGCCGTCGGAGCGCCACATCCCGGACGACTGGTAAGGAGGAACCGCCGTGGACTACAACCGCTACCAGACACTGCTCATCGAGAAAGACAGCGACGGCGTCGCCGTCGTCACCCTCAACCGCCCGGAGAAGCGCAACGCCGTCAACGACCAGATGCACGGAGAGCTGGAGAACATCTTCGTCGACCTCGCCAGCGACGACGAAATCAGGGCCATCGTCCTCACCGGCGCCGGGTCGGCCTTCTGCGCCGGCGGCGACGTGGAGGGGATGAAGAGTGGATCCTATCGCCCCACCGGGCCGGCCGTTCCATTTCACATGGTGCGCCGCCTCGTGACGAACCTGCTGGAGGTGGAGCAGCCCATCGTGGCCGCCATCAACGGCGACGGCGCCGGCCTGGGCGCCACCATCCCCCTCTTCTGCGATATCACCGTCATGGCGGAGACCGCCCGCCTGGCGGACAACCACGTCCGCATGGGCCTCGTGGCCGGCGACGGCGGCGTCGTCATCTGGCCCTGGCTCGTGGGCATGGCCCGCGCCAAGGAGTACCTCCTGACTGGCCAGTGGATCGACGGCAAGGAGGCGGAGCGCATCGGCCTGGTGAACTACGCCGTGCCCCAGGATCAGGTCCTGCCCAGAGCCCTGGAGATCGCGCGCCGCCTCGCCCAGGGTGCGCCCCTGGCCATCCGCTGGACGAAGTACTCCCTCAACAAGCTGCTCCGCGACCACGTCAACCTGGCCCTCGATTCGTCCATGTTCCTGGAGGCGGCTACCATGAGCAGCGACGACCTCAAGGAGGCGGCCGCCGCCTTCTTCGAGAAGCGCCAGCCTCAGTTCGAAGGGCGGTAGGAGGGAGGAGCGGACGTGGACTACAAGCACATCCTCTATGAGAGCGACGGCGGCGCTGTTACCATCACCATAAACCGCCCGGAGCGCAGGAACGCGCTGAATCAGGACACCGTCCACGAGCTGATCTCCGCCCTGGCCCGCGTCAACGCTGATCCCGCTGCCCGGGTTCTGGTCATTACCGGCGCCGGCGATGCCTTCTGCGCCGGCGCCGACCTCAAGGACGCCCCGGAGATGGACCCTCAGGTCGCCCACGAGATAGTGCGGCTCTACCTGGACTACGTCGTAGCCATCCGGGGCGTGGAGATACCGGTCATCGCCCGGGTCAACGGCGACGCGGTCGGCGGCGGCTGCTGCACCGCTCTCGCCTGCGACATTCGCATCGCCTCGGAGCGAGCCCGCCTGGGCTTCCCCTTCGTGAACATCGGCATCTCCGGCGCCGACATGGGCGCCACCTACCTCCTGCCCCGCCTTATCGGCTATGGCCGCGCCGCCGAGCTCCTCCTGACCGGCGATCTCATCCCCGCCCGCGAGGCGCAGGCCATGGGCCTGGTCAACAGGTCGGTCCCCGACGAGGATCTGGATGCGGCCGTCGAGTCACTGGTATCCCGCCTCGCCTCCGGGCCGCCCCTTGGTCTGCGGTCCACGAAGGTGGCTCTGAACAGCGCTCTGGACAAGGATGCGGCGACGGAGTTCGATTACGAGCTGCTGGTACAGAGCCGCTGTCTGCTCACCGATGACTACCAGGAGGGGCTGCGGGCGTTTCGGGAGAAGCGGCCGCCTCAGTTTCAGGGACGCTAGCATGGAGTTCGCCTTCAACGAGCAGCAGGAGCTGTTCCGCGGTGCTATTCGGGCCTTCGCCGATAAGGAGGTAGCCCCCATAGCCCGCGAGTGCGATGAGCGGGAGGAGTACCCCCTGCACATCCTCAAGAAGCTGGGCGAACTGGGCTACCTGGGCATAAAGTTCCCCTCCCAATACGGCGGCGGCGATGGCGATACCGTTTCCGCGGCCATCATGGCCGAGGAGATGGGCTACGCATCGGCCGGGATCTTCCTGGGCATATACGTCCACGTCTTCCTCGCCCTGACGGCGGTCCACCGCTTCGGCAACGACGAGCAGAAGGACCGCTACCTCGCCCCGGGCATCCGCGGCGACGTGGTCGGCGCCTGGGGCTTCGCCGAGCCGGACGCCGGCTCCGACCCCGGCAACATGAAGACCCGCGCCGTCCGAGACGGCGACACCTACATCCTCAACGGCACCAAAATGTTCATCACCAACGGCAACATCGCCGACTTCGTGGTGGTGACCGCCGTCACCGACCCCGCCCAGGGGATGCGGGGGCTCAGCCTGCTTATCGTCGACAAGGGGACGCCCGGCTTCACCGCCAGCCGCGCCCTGCGCAAGCTCGGGGTGCGCGCCTCCGATACGGCGGAGCTTGTCTTCCAGGACTGCCGGCTGCCCGCCTCCCAGCTACTGGGCCGGGAGAACACCGGCTTCAATGACGCCATGCGCACCCTCACAGAGGGCCGCATCGTCTCCGCCGCCTTCGCCCTGGGCCTGGGCCGCGCCGCCTTCGACCGGACGCTGGCCTACGCCAAGCAGAGAGTGGCCTTCGGGCAACCCATCGGCAAGTTTCAGGGCATCCAGTGGATGTTCGCCGACATGGCCCTGGGACTGGAGGCGGCCAAGCTCCTGACCTACCAGGCGGCCTGGCGGGCCGACCAGGGCCTCCCCTACATCATGGAGGCCTCCATGGCCAAGCTCTACGCCACCGAGCTGGCTACTCGCATCGCCAATGACGCCGTCCAGATCCACGGCGGCATCGGCTTCATGATGGAGAGCGACGTGCAGCGGTTCTATCGTGACTGCAAACTGATGGAGATCGGCGAGGGCACCTCCCAGATACAGCGCAACACCATCGCCCACCAGCTGGGCCTGTAGCGGGCGAAGAAGGAGGAGTGGGAGCAATGTTTCGAACGGAGCTCACGGAGCAGCTGGGGATCCAGTACCCCATCATCCAGGCCGGGATGGGCGGCGTCGCCATGGCCGAGCTGGTAGCCGCCGTCTCCAACGCCGGCGGTCTCGGGGTCGTCGGCGCCGCCATGCTCACCCCGGCCGCCTTGCGCGACGAGGTGCGCAGGGTGAAGGACCTCACCGACAAACCGTTTGCGGTCGATCTCCTCCTCGCCCAGGGCTGGCCCGGCCAGGAGGAGATGATCCAGGTCATGTTCGAGGAGGAGGTGCCGGTGTTCGCCTCCGGCCTGGGCAACCCCGCCCCCTACGCCGAAGAGATGCACCGCCACGGCATGACCGTCATGGCCGTGATCGGCACCGTGCGTCACGCCCGCAGGGTCGCCGAGGGCGGCACCGATATCGTCGTCGCCCAGGGGACCGAGGGCGGAGGTCACACCGGGCGCATCGCCACCATGGCCCTGGTGCCCCAGGTGGTGGACGCAATACCCACCACCCCGGTCGTCGCCGCCGGCGGCATCGCCGACGGTCGTGGACTGGTCGCCGCGCTCTCCCTGGGGGCCTGCGGCGTCTGGGTGGGCACCCGCTTCGTCGCTACCATTGAGGCGAGCGGCCACGACAACTACAAGCACAAGATCGTGGAGGCCACCGACGAGGGCACTCAGGTCACCAAGTGCTTCACCGGCAAGGACTGTCGGGTCATCGGGAATCGCTATCTGGACCAGTGGGAGGACCGCCAGGGGGAGATCAAACCCTTTCCCTTCCAGATGATGGTCGATAGCAGCAAGATGGACGCGGCGATCGGCCACGGCGACACGGACCTGGGGCTCATGCCCGCCGGCCAGATATCCGGCGCGATCCAGGAGGTGAAGTCTGCGGCGGACGTGGTCCGGGAGATGATGGAGGAGGCGGAGGAGGTGCTGCAGAAGCTGGCGGAGAAACACCTGGAGCTGCAGGCGGCCCAGTAATCACTGCGAAGGAAGAAGGGAGGCGTCCGATGCCCTACGAGCTGCTCCTGACCGAGAGGCGCGACAAGGTGGCGCTGGTCACCCTGAACCGCCCCGATAAGCGCAACGCCCTCTCCATCGCCCTGCGCAACGAGATCGACCAGTGCCTCCA